>CAZQKP010000078.1:0-1593 GCA_964594005.1 uncultured Candidatus Saccharibacteria bacterium | reverse complement strand
AAAGGTCCTTATGTAGACCCTCGTCTACTTAAGAAGATCGAAGGCAAAAAGCCACTGGAAACAGGGGTTATTAAGACTTGGTCACGTGCTTGTGTAATTTCGCCAGAGATGATTGGTTTCACTTTTGGTGTACACAATGGCAAGACTCATTTAGATGTTCTAGTTTCAGAAGATATGGTCGGTCACAGGCTCGGTGAATTTTCTCCGACCAAGAAATTCATTAAACACGGAGGTCGAATGCAAAAAGAGTTGGAGCAGGCCAAGAAAGAAGGTGAAATTGCTGCAGCTCAAGCTGCAAAATCTACTGCTGAAACTGCTAAGAAATAATATAAAAAAGTATGGCAAATGCAACCGCAAAACTTGGTAATTTTAGACAAGCTCCTCGCAAAATGCGACAAGTGGCTAATACTTTGCGCGGTAAAAAAGTGGCCGATGCTTTAGTTAATTTAGATTTTATGGCGAAGCGAGCCTCTCAACCTTTAAAAAAACTTTTACAATCCGCTTTGGCCAATGCCAAGAATTTAGATATTCCAACTGACAATTTAATTATTAAAAAAATTACAGTAGATGGGGGCTCGATCCTTTACCGGAGACGTCCCGCAGCCAGGGGCAGTGCTCACCCAATTCGCAAGAGGACCAGTTCAATTTTTGTGGAATTAGGCCTGACTGCGCAGGCAGGTGAAAAAGTAGCCAAGAAATAAAATGACACACACAGTCCATCCATATTCCCATAGACTAGGCATCATTAGAGATTGGAAATCTCGCTGGTTTGGTGTGAAATCAAAATACAAAGAATTTCTAAAAAGTGATGTACTGTTGCGCGAGTATTTGCAAAAGAAAATGCGCGGTCTTTATGTTGCAAGTATTGAAATGGAGAGAAGTGAAAAACTTTTACGAGTGATTATCGAAACATCTCGTCCTGGAATGATTATCGGGCGATCAGGCGATGGTGCAGTTAAATTAAAAAACGACATCATAACTTTTCTGAAAAAGAAAAAGCTTGTTTTTGGAGGTGAAGTTAAGGTGGATATAAAAGAAATTAAATCACCAGAATCAAATGCAGCTATAGTTGCCCAAATGGTTGTGGATGGTCTTGAGAAAAGACTGCCATTTCGACGAGTTTCTAAACAGGTTATAGACAAAGTAATGGCGAATCGTGATGTACAAGGGGTGAGAATAATTCTTTCCGGAATTTTAGGCGGTAACTCCATGGCTAGAACCGAAACTCTCAAAAAAGGTCGAGTGCCGCTTCAAACTTTACGTGCCGATATTGATTTTGCAATTGCCGAAGCGAGACTTAAGCTCGGAACAGTTGGCGTAAAAGTTTGGATTTACCGAGGGGAGATCTTTTCGAAAAAGTAAGAAGCGTAGCGACTATACTTTTTCAGAACCCAAGCCCCACTTTTGGTAAAAATATGAAACAAAACTTAAAACAAACAAATAGTGATCTAAACTCTAGCGACGCGCGAAGGAATACTTCGGCCCTATTCGGGCCAGCGTCGAGAAATTATTTCCTAGCAAAAGTGGGGCTGGGTGATGATTTTTATAATCGCTTCGCTCATTAAAAATCAATCATATGTTACTACCTAAAAA
>CAZQKP010000077.1:0-1702 GCA_964594005.1 uncultured Candidatus Saccharibacteria bacterium | reverse complement strand
AGGGTAACTAGCGAAGGGCAATGTTGAGGATCATCTGTCCTCATTACTGTCCGCAAATCGTTACCACAAGAAAGTTTTAATTTCGATTACATGAAGTATATTTTAGGTACAAAAATTAATATGACGCAGGTTTTTGACGAGGCGGGATTAGTTCATCCCGTTACGGTTCTTAAATCTGGTCCACTTACAGTGACTCAAGTTAAAACTGTAAAAACTGACGGCTACAACGCGGTCCAAGTTGGTTTTGGTACAAAGAATAAAAAAAATATAAATAAAGCACTCCAAGGTCACATGAAAGAGGGTACATTTGCAGTGCTCCGAGAATTTAGAACCGATGCCGAGCCAGAGGTAAAAGTTGGAGATACAATTGATCTTTCAACTTTTGTAGAAGGCGATGTTGTTACTGTTTCAGGTATTTCCAAAGGTAAGGGCTTTCAAGGGGGCGTAAAAAGACACGGTTTTAAAGGTGGTCCGCGAACTCATGGTCAAAAACATTCTGAAAGAGAGCCTGGCTCACTCGGCGGTGGAGGAAGAGACGGTGGTCGAGTTGCCAAAGGTAAAAGAATGGCTGGCCGAATGGGAGGAGAGCGAGTTACAACAAAAGGCTTAAGAGTGGTTAAGGTTTTACCTGAATCAAATGAAATTTTAATTAGTGGTGCTATTCCTGGACGTCGAGGAACTTTAATTGAGGTAAATGGGTAGTATGGAATCCCGTTAGAAGCCGCGATCGCAAATGAGAAAATCAACATGGCCGCAACAAAAGCAAAAAAAGAAATAGAAAACAATCAAACAGACGCTGGGTCGCGATCTGCTTCTAACGGGGTGGAAGCTCAAGTCTATAACATTACAGGAAAGGAAGCGGGCAAAATTCAATTATCTGAAAGTGTTTTTGGTTTACCTTGGAATGCGGATTTAGTGCATCAAGTTGTAATTTCCATGGAAGCAAACAAAAGAACTCCAGTTGCTCACACTAAAAATCGAGGTGAAGTTTCAGGTGGAGGTAAAAAACCTTGGCAACAAAAGGGTACTGGTCGCGCAAGACATGGTTCTATCCGCTCTCCAATTTGGGTAAAAGGAGGTGTTTCTCACGGCCCTAGAAACGACAAGGATTTTTCAAGTAAGATAAATAAAAAAATGAAAGCTAAAGCGCTTTATACTATTCTTTCCCGGAAGTTAAAGCAGGGCGAGGTGCTGTTTGTAAACGATTTGTCTCTCAAAGCTCCGAAAACAAAAGAAGCCAAAGAGATTTTGTCTTCTCTTTCGAAAATTTCGGGTTTTGAGCCACTTTTGAATAAAAGAAAAAATTCTGCCTATATTGCTCTCGACATAAAAGATAAAAACACAGAAAAAAGTTTTAGAAATTTTGGCAATATGCATGTGGATGAAATAAGAAATCTAAATCCAGTTAGTTTGATGAAATATAAATATGTTGTGATTTCTAATCCCGAAAAATCCTTAACTCAAATTTCCGGCAAAATGGACAAACCCTATGAGATAAAGAAGTCTTAATAAATAGATATGGCGAGTCAAACGACAAAAGAAAATAATCAAAGATCAGATAGTTTACTATCTCACGGGGTGGCCAAACAATTAACTCACATTTTAAGAAATCCTCACGTGACTGAAAAAGCTACTCTCAAGGCTGAGTCTTCCGTGTATGTTTTTGAAGTGGATTCCAAGGCAACCAAACAAAATGTAGAGA
>CAZQKP010000076.1:0-1725 GCA_964594005.1 uncultured Candidatus Saccharibacteria bacterium | reverse complement strand
TAGCGCAAATTGATTTAGAAATTAGAGGTCCCGGCTCTTTGTATGGAACCCAGCAATGGGGAATTCCCGATATGGCCATGCAAGGCCTCACTAACATTTATTTGGTAGAAAAAACGAGAACTGCTGCCAAAGAACTTCTAGAAAAAGATCCAGAGTTAAAAGAGTATCCAGAACTCAAAGCGCGACTCAAAAACTTCCAACAAAAAATCCACTTTGAATAGATTAAAAAAGTTTAATAAAATGAGATCGTTTTACTAATTGGATTTCCTCCCCTTCCGTTATATATTATTCTATTCTGTCGATATTATAGAAAACTCCCATCTTATTAGAGTCGATAGTAGAATCCTTACCATAGAGCTCCCTTCTCAACATCTTAATAAAATTACCTATTTCTCCTGCACTTGTTTCATTATTTACGACTTCTATAAATTTTTGAGGAATATTTTCATCATCAGAAATCATATAGAGTTGAGATAGAATCTCATTTTTTTCTGTCGAAGTCGGCTTATTCTTTATTGGAATATGTTTATCAGATCCTGGTCCGTTAAAATTATCTGCATCGAATCGACGCATGGCCACAACAGCAGCTTTAGAAAAAATATCTTGTTTCTTAAGCCATTTTTCAGATTTTGAAGTTATTTTTTCCTGCAAGATAGGTTGTATAAAAAATTGAGCAATTAGTAAGAATAATCCAGTTACTACTGTATTCATATTGATTTAAATTAATTATAGAATATTACACAAAATACTACTTTCTCACCTTTTCAGTCACCCAGAAGCCCATATATTTTCCAATCATTAATCTAATTTGAGCGTCTAATGCCGGGAATGAGCCAAAGAGAATCAATGTGACGGGCAAAAAGAGCCACTGCAAAAAAACGGTGGCTCTTTTATACACACGATTGTACCATTTGAAAGTTTTAGGAACTGGAGGTAAAAGAAGGCTGCTTAAAATCGCAGACAGCACCATACCAACCATAGACACGGTCATAATTTGGCTGGTGACAAGAGGCAAATTGAATGAGAGTACAGTAAAATTAAATTTTTTCCCGCCTAAAAGAATAGGGAGCCAGCCTAACAAAAATAGTAAGAGCGCGGCGGTTGCCCAAGACCAGAATCCGTCTAAAATAGTATACAAGTGCGAGAGCTTGCTCCAGAAGGAAATTTGCTTATTCTTTAAAAATCCGAACATTAAGTAAGGAATTTCCGCGCACCCCCACGCCCAGCGTCGCTGCTGCTTGTACTGGTTCACAGCCGTCCTCCAAATATTTCTTGCCTGCACCGCATCCATAGACACCAAATAGTAAATGGGGACGACCCGATAATTTCCGTTGTAGTAGAGGTACGCACGCCAGAATATTCTTGAATCATCAGGAACCACATTGTTAGGATATCCTACCTCAAAAAAAACTTTAGCTGGCGTTGAGTGTGAAGCATAGGTGGTTAACTTTTCTGACCGCTCTTGCTGAATCATCTGCCAAAAGGTATTTGAAGTGGAAACCACTCTGGCGAATGCGGGAGAAGACCAAATATTGTTATTATATACTGGCACCGGTTGGTAACTGGCGTGGAGAGGATCTTTCTGTGTTAGGTAGTACCAGGTAAGGCAAGCAAAATATTGTGAAAAGATTTTCGTATCAATATCAAAAGTGGAAATTAACAAATTCTCATAAGAAATTTTCAAGCTATCAATAATTTTTTGTGCCTCTTTTCCTTCAAACTCAG
>CAZQKP010000075.1:0-1877 GCA_964594005.1 uncultured Candidatus Saccharibacteria bacterium | reverse complement strand
TGGAGGCGACATGCAAAGTGTGCGCGAACTCGTGCCAGATTTGGAAAAATGCGATAAAAATCCGGACCACCCAGGTACATTTTACCTACCTCAGTACAAGACCTTGATAGAAATCGCAACGGGCCAACCAGTTACAGTGATAACTGCTGATCTATTTGGCAAGAACCCCGAGTGTGTTTACACTCCGGAACTGGCCGAATGGCACCACATTTCCAAATTCGAGCTCCCCAGCTCGGCTAACAAAGTGTAGTCGAGCTTTGTTAGTTAAATGGTGTAAGATAATGAGAGGAGGAGTCTGTGACATACGAAGAGGTCATCGTGTTGGCGAAGAGCCAAGGGAAAAGAGTGATCGGTGAGAACAGCGACGAAACAAACGTCGTTATCATTACTCCACTTTCTCTTAAACATTCGACCACCGGGGCGGAGGTACGGATAAGCCAAGTCTACAAACCTGGCAGGTTCAGGGCAAATACAGCTGTTGCCAGCAACGTTGGCCTTGGAACCGATGGCCGTTTCTCTCTCGATGAACTCGAACCGCTCTAGGGCCCTGATTGGAAACGATCAGGGCTCAAGTTAATTTAAAAATAAAATTCCGCCTAAAGGCGGCCATGCGCTATTATATGACTTTGCTTGGTAAATTTTTTTACAAAAAATTTACCAAGCAAAGTGTGCAAAGGCTTTATTGGCTTCTGCCATCTTATGAGTATCTTCTCTTTTCTTTACAGCCTTACCCTCGTTTTTAGAGGCTAAAATAATTTCATCTGCTAGTTTAGATGCCATTTTCTTACCCTTGGCATCTCGTGCCGCTTCAATAATCCATTTCATAGAAAGTGCAGAGCGCCTTTCAGGTCTAACTTCTCGTGGAATCTGATAGTTTGCACCACCAACTCGTCTAGATCTTACTTCGGTAAGTGGGCCTGTGTTTTTTAAAGCAGCATCCAAGACCTCGATCGGATCTTCTACTTTTGTTTTTTCTTTTATTTCTTCTAGAGCTTCGTAGACAACTTTTCGCGCAGTTTCTTTTTGACCGCGAAGCATGACGTAATTAATAAATTTACCGATTTTGTCGGAATTGTATTTAAAATCTGGCTTTACAATATTTCGGTTAGTAACTTTTCTTCGCATAATTATTTCTTAGCTCTTTTTGCACCATAGCGTGAGCGGCCCTTCTTTCTATTTTCAACTCCTGTCGCATCCAAAACACCACGCACTATTGTATATCTCACCCCAACGTCTTTTACCTTACCGCCACGAAGTAAAACCACCGAGTGCTCCTGCAAATTATGCCCCATACCAGGAATATATGCTGTTACTTCCTGCCCATTGGTTAAACGGACTCTTGCAATTTTTCGAATAGCTGAGTTAGGTTTCTTTGGAGTCTTTGTTGTTACTTTTGTGCAAACCCCTCTCTTAAAAGGAGATGGATAAAAAACTGGTCGGTTAGTTAAAGTATTAAATCCACGCAAAAGTGCCACAGCTTTTGGCTTTGGTTTAAAGATTTTTCTTTTGCGTCTAACTAGCTGATTAATTGTCGACATTGCAGGGTCTACTCTAATATATATATCTCTAAATTGCAATAGAAATAAATAGCGGCCGCGATCAGTTGCATGTTGTGAGCATGGTCTCTGATCGCGGCCTTGATGGACCACTTGCCCATTGCCTTGTTACGGCTGTCGGGACTAATGCCTAGGATGGACTGATAGAGTCCGCTGTTGCCGATCGGCGGGTGGGCCTGCCGGTCTTCACCGGCTTGAGACTTCGATTTGCCGCGCGAATTCCGCTCTGGTTCTTCGAAGTGTTTTGTGTTCCATTTATCACCTTACTCCAAAGATATCCCGGACGCAAGTCTACTTTTCCACTTAAACGACTCTGCCTCG
>CAZQKP010000074.1:0-2041 GCA_964594005.1 uncultured Candidatus Saccharibacteria bacterium | reverse complement strand
CCTCACTTCTTGACGCGCAATATGATTTAAACCTAAAACGTTCCCGCAAGGCGGTCATTTTTTGGTTTTAACTATTGCCTTTTTGTATTTTATTGGCCAATATGTAGGTTCTAGAGTTACCCACATTGATGCATCTCTGCGGGCCATTAACGTAACAAAGATCTGTCTAAAATATAGTAAATGTAAGTGAAGCGATTATGAATCCGCCTTAGGCAACAGGAGCCTCAATTACGGGGAAAGTTATGCTTATGGTTGTGCCTTTGCCTAGCTTGCTGTTCACATAGATTATACCCTTGTGGCGTTCAACTATCTTTCTGACGATTGTTAAGCCCAGGCCCGAGCTTTCCCGTTCTGCCTGAGATCTAAATTTTCCGGCCTTATAGAATGGTTTGAATATGTGTTGAAGATCCTGTTCAGCTATGCCGATTCCGTTATCCTTCACTTTGAACTCGGCGCCGCTGTCAGTATTTGTTACCCAGATACAGACTTCGCCTCCAGCAGAGGTATAAGTTACTGAATTTTTAATAAGGTTAATCGCTAGCTGCTCTATGGCTGTAGTGTTGCCCATTATATAGCAAGAATCAGCATTTTGAACTTTTAAAGTGACTGCTTTCTTCTTTGCTAAATTTCGGGCTTTTTCGGCGATGTTTTGAACTATTGTGGCTAAGTTAATAGGCGAAAATGGAATTTCAGCAAACTTGTTATCATAATAGGAAAGGCTAAGCAGATTCTCAATGATTTTGGACATGCGATCATTTTCTTCAAGGTTACTTTTTAATGTTGCCGTTACTTCAGTGACATCAGGTTCGTTCATAAGCGCAACTTCGCTGTTTGTTTTCATAATTGCCAAAGGAGTTCTTAGTTCGTGGGAGGCATCAGCAATAAAGCGTTTTTGCGCGAGCATGACGCGTTTGATAGGAGAGAGGGTAATTGAGCCTATGAATAAACTAATAAAAATAACTCCTAAAGATATAAAAAAGTATAGATTGAGCGTCCAATTATTAAGGCCATAATGGTGCGGTACCATTCCGCCGTCTACTTTCGCTAGAACTAAGTTAAGTAAGGCAAAAACTACTAGTATTGAAACTGTATAAAGAATAGTAAGTTTGATGCGGGCGTCTGCAAAGGGATCATTTCTTAATTCGGTAACCGACGCCACGAATCGTTTCCAATAATTTTTCATCAGTATCTCCATCTATTTTTTTACGCAGATTTTTCATGTGAACATCTACGACATTGCTGAAAGAATCAAATGCGAAATCCCACAAATGATCCAGAATCTGCTCACGGGTCAAAACCTGATTTGGATGTCTCATTAAATATTCCAAAAGACCGAATTCTTTGAGCGTGAGAGGAATTTCCTTATCCCTTCGGAAGACTTTTCTGGTAGAAGTATTAAGCCTTAAGTCCCGGACAGACAATTCAATCGGCAGTACTTCTTCCGGTCGGCGCATTAGGGCCCGCAAACGGGCCAGAAGCTCGGCCAGAGAAAAAGGTTTTACTAGATAGTCATCGGCACCGGCATCGAGTGCCTGTACTTTGTCATCGGTCGCATCACGTGCGGTCAAAACCAGAATCGGCGTGGTTATGTCTTGGGCTCGGACCGTCCGACAGATTTCAAAACCGTCTTTACCGGGAAGCATGAGATCAAGAACAATGGCGTCATAATCTTTGTAGCTCATTTCGATTCGGCGCAAGCCAGAATCACCGTCAGTTACGAAATCAGCGGCAAAGCCTTCTTTTTCTAATCCCTTCTTGAGGGATTCCGCCAATTTTATCTCATCTTCTACGATAAGGATTCGCATGGGTTATGTTGCTTAATTAGTTGTGTGAACGCTATTGAAATAAGCTGAATTTCAGATGAAGACACCTAGTGGCCTTATTATACATAAAGCTTGATTTATAGTCAAATTCATGGTTTTTTGACTACCGTTGCAATTTTTATCGTAATTTGCTATACTTAATTTATTGTAGGTTTTCTCGTTAGTTAAACCCTAGGCCCAAATATTTTTGGAAATGACATAAGGTTCTTCTAAAAGGT
>CAZQKP010000073.1:0-2046 GCA_964594005.1 uncultured Candidatus Saccharibacteria bacterium | reverse complement strand
AACGACCGGTTCAGAGCCGGTCGTTTACCCCAGTTGGAGAACCTGATTTCTGAGGCTTCTCAAGCCAGTACTTGTTTGCATCTTTTCTGCAGCGCCAAACCTTAAACCTGGAGGACTCATAAATTACCTCAAGCCCACCAAAGCAGGCTGCGCATTCTTCACGACCTGCAAACACCTTCCACCAACCTTTGCTCATAAATCCCTCTAGGAGATTATATTACTACCTTTTTCCTGAAAACATAAACTTCATATGGTATAGTTACTTTCATGCAACCATTTGAAGAAAAAAAATTTAATATTGGCGAGTTAAAGGGGATTTCAAAAAAAACGATCGAGGAACATCTAAAACTTTATGCGGGGTATGTAAAAAATGCGAACTCTGTTCAGCAAAAATTAGAAGAGTTGGGGAAAGATTTTGAAAACCTGCCTGCGCAGGCAGGAAATGCCTATGTTTTTAGCGAACTCAACCGCAGATTTAGTTTTGAATACAATGGCATGCGAAATCACGAAGTTTATTTCGATTCCCTTTCAGATGGTCCGCAATCAATTTCGAGCGAGAGTGAACTATACAAATCAATTTCCTATTTGTGGGGCTCATTCGAAAATTGGTTAGCTATGTTTAAAAATTTGGCCATGACCAGAGGAGTTGGCTGGGCCATGCTTTATTTTGATAAAAAAGAGAAAAGACTTCTTAACTCCTGGGTAGACGAGCAACACCTGGGGCAACTACAAGACTGTACTTTAGTTTTGGGACTCGATATGTGGGAACACTCTTACGTCGCGGACTACCAACCAAGCGGCAAGAAACAATACATTGAAGATTTTTTTGCAAATCTAAATTGGAAAAAAGTTGAGGAAAATCTCAATAATGCCGTATAAATGAGAACGTCGGCGCATCGGCGCCGACGTCATCTATCGAGTTTTCTTCTGAGCCGCTACGTTCTCACGCCAGGCATCGAAATGCCTGTGGTCGAGGTAGTAGCTTTTACCTGCGGCTGTCGCAATCCGGGCAACGAAGCTGAGCTTCTTAAACCCGGTTTCGTGGCTCGGGAAGAAGTGAACCAAGAGCCTTTCACCTACACGGATTCCAGCGTTGGTGAGAGCTTGCCAGCCCAACTCCTCCAAGGAATAGATAGCGATTCGCTTGTTCCCCTCCGCGAAGCTCACCGGTTCGTCGAAGGGCTTGCCGCTCTTGGTGAAATACCGGCTTGCCTCCCCAACCCCGTCTCCGTAAAGTGGTTGGGAGCTATCCCAATCCAGCTTCCAGAAGACGTATAGCGACGGCGCAGTTGCGTAGGTTGTTGGGTCTTTCACAACCTCGACGAGAACCTCTTTGGTCGTTGTGAGCACCTGAGCCTGTACGTAGCTGGGGTACAGCACCCCGAGACATATCACAAACCACTTCATAGGGCCTCCAATCCGAGGATTAATATAACAAAAAACTATCTTTTTACAAGATTTTTCCGAAAATTTAGATACGAATGATCGCAGAACTAATATACAAGAGAAGTCATTTTGAAAATTCTTTTATAATTTCCTCCTCTTCTTCGGGTGAAAAGGATTTTTTATATTTTGCGCCAGAGACACCATGAACTCTAGCTCTACATTCTTCCCAAGTTTTGTGAGTTTCCACTTTACCATTTACAACACTTACATATGAATAAGGTTTTTTAGTTGTTTTAGTTTTTTTATTTTTGGAATCAATTTCATTAACTGAAATTGAAATCTTATAATCAGAAAGTTGCCCCTCGAAAAGCTCGGTAGGGTTTTTATCGGCAAAAGAGGTAGCAATCTCATCACATCTTTCGTTTGCCTGCGTACCAACATGACCTTTGATCAAATGCCAGTCAATTATTTTAAAATCGGTCAGGGTAATTAATCTCTCCCAGAGGTCTCCATTTATTACATCCTCTTTTTTAGATGTCTTCCAATTATTTTTGGCCCAACCCTTGACCCAGCGGGTTGCACCTGAAAGTAAATACGCCGAGTCTGTGTAAATTTTTATCTCACTCCCATCTGAAACTTCCCTTAGTACAGCTATCGCCG
>CAZQKP010000072.1:0-2136 GCA_964594005.1 uncultured Candidatus Saccharibacteria bacterium | reverse complement strand
GCCCTCGCTGCAGCCTGCTGTCCCCCCAAACCAAATGACAAACCAAGAGCAAGAGAAACTGCAACTACAAAACCAGTAAAGAGTGTCTGGATGAATGCGCCCGCAATACCCATTTGAGATAATGCAACTAGAATTGCAAATACCCAAACAGACCATTTTGCAACTGTGCCCAAGAGATTCGCTTGCATCAAGTTAGCTGTTCTAGCTGTAGCCATAACAATTCGAGCCAAAACATCGCCAACTACTGCACCAACCAAAAGGATAAGTACAGCGATAATTAATTGTGGCAAAAAACCAACAACAACTTGTTGCAAGAAAGCTGTAACTTGGTTGAGACCAAGAACGTCAAAGCTTGCGATAAGGAAGACGACGATTATGAAGTACTTAACCAAAGAGCCGACAAATTTGCCAGAGTTTAGATTCATGCCTGATCTCTTCACAAAATCATCAAAGCCTGCTGTCTTTAATGCCTCATCGAACTTGATCATTCGCATAAAGTGCATGATAGCCTTGTCGATAGCAACGCCAATCGCCCAGCCAATGCACAAAATAACTATCGCAACAATCAAGTTTGGGATAAACATGATTACCCCCCGCCAAAGACCTTCAAACGAAGTCGTTAGCACTTGACGCCATGTATCTACGATCATATTTACTTAATTAAATAGTAATACCTATATTATAGCGCTTTTATAGGAAAGTAAGCCTATTTAGAAGCTTTTTATGTGGATAATCCAATATGTCCCGGATGAGCTTATCGAACATACCTAGGCGATATTTGAAATCTTCTGTTGAAAAATAAGCATATTTTAGCTCTTTGCCTATTTCGGACTCAATCCCTTTAATTAGCCTGTCCATCGCTCCCCGCTTCATGTTATCGCCAACTATTAGAATATCCACCCGGGTATCAGAATTTTGGATGAAAACCCCTGAAATGATTATGAGTTTTATACTGCCTAGGCGGCTTATTTTCTTAACTAAATCGTTATTTGGAAAAGATTGAGCACTGATTAAAAAATTTTCTAAGGGTTTTAAATATTTGAAATCTCTATTGAGGGTATAGCCAGTTCCTTTTGGTTTTCTTATTTTTTTTCTTTTTATAAAAGACATGCGGTTAAGAGTTGCAAGTTCAGATCTGACTTTTGAGGAAGAAGACTTTACTCTTTGGGCGATGGTTTTGGCACTAAAGACTTTTTCGGGGCTAAAAAGAAAAAGCCTCATAATTTTCACTTTCGTTTCTGAACCAAAAAGTTTGCCGAGAATTTCCATCCCGTTAGAAATAGGAGATCATATATTTGTTTATGACTCCATAGTTAATGATTAAATTTATCTGATGACGGTAATATTGAATCTCCGATATTTCTAACGGGATTCCATTACATTAAAAATGAGCTCCGCACCCAAGGAGCTCTGAGGCAATAATAACAGGTAAAGTTAAAAATGAAACGGTTGACTTGGATTTATATCGGTGTCATCCTCATAGGGGAGGTAATGATGCGACTGAGCCCTTGGTCGTTTGCAACAGATACACAGTGGGCCATTCTCGGACTACTCGAATTGACCTCGTCCCCCAGAACAATTTCAGGCATAAGAAATGACATAAAAGTTCTGGGAGGTAGGTCACCAAGTCACACTCAGACAACTAAGGCATTGGTTGACCTGGGGTGGCTTGGTCTCGTTACATTCAGCCAAGATGACTCGAGTCTTTCCGGGATCAAGATTACAGCATTGGGCGTGAGAGTGTTGGACGTTGGACGAGAGATGCTCCGACTGTTGCCCAAAGAACACTAACCCGCCGAGAAGCGCCACGCTCTCGGCGGCTTCTCGTTTAATAGAAAAAATTGAATGAAGTTGAAAAAGCCACGCAGACCCGTGGCTTTTTCTTATTAGATTTACTTTAAGTTGACCTTGTCAGAAATATTTTGTTCACCGTCGCTCACAAAATTTTCCGACCCGGTCTCGCGTTCGGTTTTACTAAACCGAAGCCGCTCCGACTCTAAAGTAACCCCAAATAATTTTCAATTATTTGAGTGTTACTTTAGCTCCAGCGCCTTCAAGATCTTTCTTTAGCTTCTCTGCATCCTCTTTCTTCATTCCTTCCTTCAAGATTGAAGGAGCTGCGTCAACTAAGTCTTT
>CAZQKP010000071.1:0-2210 GCA_964594005.1 uncultured Candidatus Saccharibacteria bacterium | reverse complement strand
CATCTTTATCTTTGAAATTTATACCTATTTTTTTTTCGAATTTTGAGTAATCCATGTATTAAAAATCGTTGAGCTATAATTTTTTATGGGACTCTGCGGACGCCGTGAAGGCGGAGCAGGAGGAAAATTTTGAGCCCAAAATTATTCCGTGCCCAGAAAAAGTTATGACGAGAAAGATTTTGTCATTTACCTTCATCCTTCTTCAATAATATATTAATGGCCTTAGTAACTAGCGGCAATATATCATTATAAAAGTTAAGGTCAAGAATATCAGCCAATTTAAACCACTTGGCATCATCTAGACCTCCTTTGGCCTCCGGATGAAGATCTTGAAACTTTGCTTCCGCCAGAAAGTACGTCACGTGTTTCTTGACTTTACCTTTTTCGGGATGATAGGAAATATATTCGTTTTCTCCAAGCTTTTCTTTTATTTTAATATCAATACCCAGTTCTTCTTTTATTTCCCTGATAGTACCATCCTCCACACTTTCGTCTTTGGTAGCTTCGCTATCGCCAATTTTACCCTTGGAGAGAGTCCAGCGTCCAAACACATCATGAACTAAAGCTAAATAAATATCATCCCCGTCCTTGGCATACACAACTGCTCCCCCCAAATCTTCATTGGTAATATGACCGCTATTTTTTTTCTTATCCTTGGAACTTTGCTCCTTACCCGGTTCACCCAACTCTTTATAAACCGCACCCAATACTCCGTTTACAAATTTACTCGACGTATCGGAACCAAATGCCTTGGAAAGTTCAATCGCTTCGTTAATCGCAACTTTTGGCGGGACTTCATTGCGATTAGCAAAAAGTAACTCGTAGAGGCCAACCCTCAAAATATTTCGATCAATTATGGAAATTTTATTTATGGGCCAATCTGGTGCGGCCTTTTCAATAATTAAATCAATATCGCGTTTTTTATCTAAAACACCATCCAAAAGATTTTGCATAAAGGAGAGATCTGCATGACCAGGCGCAAATTCGTGCACATTGCGCAGGAAAATTTCTTGCACTTCTTTTTTATCTTTGTCACCAAAGTCCCATTCAAAAAGAGTCTGAAGAACTATAGATCTAGAAAGATGCCGATTGGCCATATCTTAAGCTTAAAATAGCTTAGCAGATTATGGAAAGTTTGCCTAGCTATGCTCTAGTTATTCTTGGCTTTTTCTCTTTTAGCACGCTTCGCAAGTTTTGCTTGCATATCAATGACAGTTCTACCTTTGTATTGACCAGTAACAAGTGAAGCTCGGTGACGCAAGTGAGGCACTGAAGTATTTTTATCTGTTGTTAAGGCAGGTGAAGTTAGAGCGAAGTGAGATCGCCTGTTGTTGCGGTGACTTTTTGTAGAACGCATTCTTACAACCATAATGTGGACAGATTACCCTAAGACAATAAAAAAATCAACTTAAACTAAAAACCGCCCGACAATGTCGGGGGTCGAGGTCTCACAAGCTAACTTCCGTTAACTCATGAGACCCACACGACGCAGACCAGCGAGAAGCGCTCCTTGATGGCTATCCCAGAGCTCGCGACCGAGTTCAAGTGCTGGCACCCAGCGCGGCGGGCCAAGAACTTCTAGCCCATCACGCACATCTTGCTTCCGAAGCTCACCTTCGAATGATCCGTAGGGAATGAGATAGAAGACTTGGGTATGGTCTTCACCAGGTTTTTCTCCGGGTCTTTCGTACTCGTAAACAACTTCTGACTTTGCCCCCTTCTTTAAACGGAGCCCCGTCTCATCTGGCACTTCTCTTTTGAGAGTGACTGTCGGATTCGCTTCCCCAGGGACCATCTTGCCCCCCGGGAATTTCACCTGTTCCGGCACGCGGCGAACCAGGTGTGAAGGCCACATGTCTTGGACCAAGAAGTAGATGATTCCATCGACTTCTTTCCAGATAACAGCGGCCGAGAACCACGTCCTGGCTGCAATCGTCATTTTGACCTCGTCGTATACTGCCTATGCAAAAAATAACACACTTATGAAATTGAGTCAAATTCAGTCAAGATCACCCCAATTTAAAACTTTTTCTGTGTAAATCTGATAAACCGTGCTTTTTTATTAGAAACTTATGCTCCCGTGTACCATAACCTTTGTGGGTTTCAAATTTATAGAGAGGATAAAGTATTGCTTGCTCCCGCATAAGTTCATCACGCGAGACCTTGGCTAAAATCGAAGCCCAAGAAATTATTTTTTCTTTTTCGTCACC
>CAZQKP010000070.1:0-2281 GCA_964594005.1 uncultured Candidatus Saccharibacteria bacterium | reverse complement strand
TTTTTGATTTTTTTTTGTGGAATATCCAATGGCTCTAAACCATATTTTTTCCTTACTTCGTTTGTTATTTTATTAGCCAAAGAGATTATTTGCAGTTCATCGGGCGTCTTGGATCTCTCTTTTGGTAAAATTTTCTCAAATTTCTGATCATCAAACACCTCCTGAATCTGATCCATAATCCGCTCTTTGGCCTTCTCTGGAATATTACTAACCACCCTCTCAACTGAATGTCTTTTCTCCATAAGCAACAGTTTATAATATCGACGAATTTAATTCCATTTTTGTTAATCAACTATGAAGCAACTAATCAGGGAAGATGGAAATTTAGACAAGGGTCTAACTAAAATTTGTAACAAACAGGGCGTGTTCGTAAACTATTTTTCAAACTTAGCCTCATTTCTTGCACGTTCTACCATAAATCTCACACCTTCGGACATATTCTCTTCCTTAATCTGTATTTGAGGATGAGTATTTTGAAAAACGCGATAAATTTCGTCAACAAAAGCCTGCCCAACAATAGGAACACCTTCGAAATCAAGCATTATTATCTTAAATTTTTCTAGTCCTGAGAGAATACGCCTTGCTTGCGACCTCGAAATATGAACTCCGCCTATAGTATAGAGCTTTACACGAATCTCCGTCTTGTCGAAGCCATAGTCACTACCCCCTGTAAGGTTTGTAAATTTTTTGAATACATCAGTTAAATGTAACTCCGAATCTATATTGATTTCAAATATAACCTTTGTACCTCGCTTAACAGTAGATATATGTCGGATTTTTATATCTTTAACCGTTATTCGAAGCTCATAACCAAAGCTTTTCAAAATAAAAACGTTAGAATAACGGGAAGTAAAAAAAATACCTTCCCCCGAATGGGATTTTGGCATAGTTGTGGTCTTACCCTTAAGAAGATCCTGTATCGCCTCACTCTCCGAGCGAAGATCACGTTTCTTCATGATATTCCTAAACACACCAACACCCGAATCTTCGACCACGAAAGAAAGTTTTCCACCATGCACGGCAACTTCAACACCAATTGTTTTAGATTGGGAGTGCTCAATGGCATTATTAAACATCTCGGAAAAAGCAAAAGTAAAAATACTCCGAACATTTTCTGGCAAACCAGCAATCAGAGGAAATCTTTCTTCAATTTCCATTAAGACCTTATGTTCTTCAAGTTTTGTGTTTTTATATTTTTTGCGGAAAAATTTTGGTAATATATCAGGATTTTTTTTAGCATATTCACTAGAAATATAAAAAGCCGAGCGAGTACTCCCTACCTTAAACATCTCTTTACTTTCGATAAGATCGGCTAAAAGCTGATTTACATATTGTCGAGATACACCGAAGTCGCCTGAAAGCTCTCGAGTAGTTATCTTTCCATTTTTATTGGCTATTTCTATTATTTTTTCTCTACTTAACATAAACAAGTTAATTGTAAAGCAATCTGTATTCAATTGTCAAGTAATTGACAAGTGAGCGTTACAAATCACCAGATAGAATTAAAGACCCTCGATAAATCCTTTAAACTCTACAGGATCTTCAGTCTCGCCGATTTTTCGCAGGGTACTGCCACCAAAAGAATCCTTGATGATACTGGATTCGGTAGTGAGAAGACTTATTTCACCAAAATGAAACAAAACCTAACTAACGCTTATTCACCTACCACCACCTTCACACTAATAAAAATATTTGAAAATAAAAAAACCCTCCAGCTTTCGCCAAAGGGTCGCGATTTAAGGGTCAAGGGGATACCTTGCCGGGAACAAGCAACCGCCCCTGGCCGTCCCAGTCGAGCTCGAGGCAGTGGAGCTCGATATACCACTCATCGCCGACCCTGTTCAAGTACGGGATGTACGGCAACTGGGAAGAGCGACGCCGGTAGAGCGTGCCGGGAAGCGGAATGTAGTGTCTACGACGGAGGTCGACGGGAACCTTGGACTGGAGCTTCATGATCCTCTCTCCATCGTGCTGACCACGGAGACCATCGAGCAAGCCATCGAGCGTGCAGGGACCAAGGCGGGCAACAAGGGCTGGGATGCCGCCGTGAGCGCGATCGAGATGGTCGCGCTTTCCCGGGCGCTGGACGACGCAGGGCTCTGAGGGCACCCTTTCGCGGCCATGGGTGCACGCCACTCCGGCCGCGAGGCGGCTCTGCAGATGCTGTTCCAGATGGAGGCCTCCGGCGCGGGGGCCAAGCAGGTCGTTGCGCTCTTCTGGCGCAACTTTCCCGGGGAGGCCGGTCCCGACGGGGCCGGTTTCACACGCCAACTCGTCCGGG
>CAZQKP010000069.1:0-2388 GCA_964594005.1 uncultured Candidatus Saccharibacteria bacterium | reverse complement strand
GGACCGAGCATAACTTTTTCAATTGAACGTATGAGATCATACTGAGAAACTTTGGTTCTGTTTTCTCGCGCCGCCAAAATAGCACCTTCGTTCATAAGTGAGAAAAGATCTGCGCCCGAAAAACCGGGTGTTCTTTCCGCAATAACTTTGAGATCCACATCTTCTGCAAAAGGTTTCTCTTTGCTATGAACTCGTAAGATATCCTCCCGATCTTTTCTATCTGGTAAATCAAGCGTGACTCTACGATCAAATCTACCAGGTCGTAGGAGTGCGGGGTCAAGAACATCCGGCCTATTGGTTGCCGCCATGACAATAACTTTTTCGTTTGGTTCAAAGCCATCCATTTCAACTAAAATTTGGTTTAAAGTCTGTTCCCTCTCATCATTACCGCCGCCAGCGCCTATACCTCTGACTCGCCCCACTGCATCAATTTCATCTACGAAAATAATCGCAGGGGCGTTTTTCTTAGCCATCAAAAATAAATCACGCACACGCGAGGCGCCAACTCCTACGAACATCTCCACAAATTCCGAACCAGAAATCGAGAAAAAGGCCACACCTGCTTCACCTGCAACCGCGCGAGCAAGCAAAGTTTTGCCCGTACCAGGAGCACCCATAAGCAAAATTCCTTTTGGAATTCTCGCGCCGATGTCTAGGAATTTTTTAGGGTTGCGCAAAAAATCAACAATTTCACCCAATTCTTCCTTGGCTTCCTTTGCACCAGCTACATCTTTAAATGTAACTCTCTGAGCTTTGTCGTTAGGACTTATCATGCGCGCCTTGGATTGACCAAAAGTAAGCGCTTGCATGCCCGCGCCCTTAACTTGGCGCGTGATAAACCAAATAAAAATTAAAATGAAAAGAATTGGGAAAATAATTGGAGAAAGGTTTATAAACCAATAGCCGAAACCATTTTGATCTTTAATTTGAATATTCGCAGCAGCAATTTGATCCTTGGTAGCGCCATAGTTAACTAAAGTTTGAGAAAGTGCTTCGCCCTCTTCTTTTTTGGAATCTTTTTTATCTCCGTTTTTGTAATCAATTGAAAGCGCATCGCCTTGCACAGTGATATCTTTGACCAAACCAGCTTTTATATCCGAACTTAATTGAGAAATAGAAATCGAAGGAGTTTTTTGTGAAAAAGAACTAGAAATGAGAGAGTAAAGCGCAGAAAGAATAATAAAGATTATGAGAATTGAAACAATATAACTCATAATCGAATTATCTTCCGGACCCTTGCCACTCGGCTTCTTTTTTATGATTATTTTCTTTTTTTCGGGCAACCCAGAGTTATTTTGAGCCATAGAATAGGTGAAGTATACATCCCAAACGAGTTTTAGCAAACAATTAACGGACAAAAATTATTATAACTGGTGATTATAAAAACAACTGAAAAACACTGTAGTAAAAACTCGTGCGGGACAGGTTAAAAGTCCCAAAATGAAAGTGAAGATATTTTAGAAACATTAAAGGCGCCTGTTGTTTGGCGCCTCGGAAGCTCGTCGACAAGCTCCCTCCCTCATTTGCTTTAACTCCGGCCCATCCATGTGAGCCCGTCGAGGATCCTGGTAGAGGTAAGTCTATTCCGGTAGCTTGCCGGAAGACAACCAGTTGCTAAACTCTTACTGCGAAAATCTTATCATGGGTATTATTTTTTGTCAAGTAATATAAAAAATGCTAAATTAGTCTTATGTCACTCGTTACAAACCGCAAAGCCAGTTTTAATTATGAAATTCTCGACAAGTATACAGCAGGTATAGAGCTTTTTGGCTACGAAGTAAAATCACTCATGAAAAGTCAGGGCTCTTTGGAAGGCACTCATATTACTATAAGAGGCGGTGAAGCCTATATAATCGGCATGTTTATTCCACCCTACCAAGCTAATAACACACCCAAAGATTATGATCCTTACAGAAATAGAAAACTCCTTCTCACCAAAAAAGAAATCAATGATTTGAGCGAAGTCGAAAGCAAAAAAGGCTTGACAGTAGTGCCGCTTTCAGTGTACAATAAAGGAAGGAAAATAAAGCTCGATATCGCATCTGTACGTGGCAAGAAAAAATTCGATAAAAGAGAAAGCATAAAGAAGCGCGACACCGAGCTAGAATTAAAAAGAGAGTTCTCTGACAAATAAACCTGCCTCAAATTAGATACACAATTTCTTTTTCGGCATATCCTAAAAAGAGTACGCATTTTTTCTACTAAAAAATATGCTCGAATCCTCGCGCCGTCGCGCTCTGAGCCTCTTTTTAGAACATGCACTCAACAAAATTGTGTCGCTATCTTGGGGGCCTGCCCCGCCCTTTGGACTGAATTTTTTGAGTACAAAGGGCGGGGATGACAGGTTTTGACATAAAGAAGACATTGATTCGTGCAATGCAGAGTTTC
>CAZQKP010000068.1:0-2420 GCA_964594005.1 uncultured Candidatus Saccharibacteria bacterium | reverse complement strand
TCCTTTGATCAAAAATTTTCTAGAGTCAAGAAAGGAAAAAATTCACTTTGAATAAACTATCAGCTCCTCATCCTACTCGCGTGTCCTAATGCTCCGATTAATGTTGTTACTGCAATTGCCCCAGCAAGAATTAGATCACTAGTGCTCATTCCACCTTCGCCGATCATAAACGCCTCGTAAGCGGTTGTACCAAGAGCGGAAATTAAAGCCACCCCTTCAAATATATTTTTTAACTTTGACTTCAAACTTTCGTGTTGCTCTACAGTAACTTGTTCGGGATCAATTTGGTCAAGCTCATCCTTGAGACCCTCCAAATTCTCCCGCAAAGTTTGCTCACTACTTTCAACGCCAGAGTCAACCGACTCACCTGGCATTTCAAAATTATTTTCGTGCATAGGTTTTAATTACTGATCTTAAATCCGAAACAACTTTGTTTGTGCTTTGTAAAATTTCTAATCTTTCTTCTTTGGAAAGTCCAACTGTTTTTGCTTTTTCCATTAATTCTTTTAATCTTTTTTCGTTCATACTTTTATTATACATGATGAAGGCGGGTCGCAACAACCCGCCTTCTCGAAGAACTTACAGCCCCGCACCGACACCACCGTACATCGGCCAACGCCGGAAGCCGAAGACTCGCTGGTAGACCGCGAGTCTTTCGCGATCCATCCGAATGCCACCGTCACCATCGAGAAGGTGCTGAAGATCGATGACCGTTCCGACTCTCATCAGCCCTTCCTCGAGTTCGCTGAGCTCGGCGGCTCTATCGAGTTCAGCTTTCTTCGCAGCAACCACCTTGCATAGCGCCGGTTCGTCCCTGAAAAGATCCGGATCGAGAGACAGGACTCTCCGTCCATGGACGTGCTCAGTGGTAAAACTGGCAGCATCCAGGAGGTGGACCGAGCCAGCAAAAACCAGCGCGGCCATACCATACTGCTTGCGACTTGCCACTTGCCACGGCAAGTCCAAAAAACGCAGGAAAAAATGTGGTTCTTCCATCAATCCCTCCATTTTTTATATTATTTATATTCAAACAAAAGTCAACGACAACTTTGACAAAGAAATTTTAAAAGATATCCTTTGCAAAGAGGAGGCGATCATGGCAAGAGCAGAATTGGGTTGGCGACATCGCCTAAAAAATCCGGCGGATTACATCGAAACTCAGGTCTATCACCGCGGCAAAGCAGATGGCTGTGAGCTATGCGGAGGCAGTTCACGGTTTGTAGAAGAGTGGAGAGACTACGTCACGTGGCCCGGCGTAATCTACGAGATTGCCTGGGCAATCGCACTCTTGTATGCCCTGGCGAGAACCCTGCCAGGAGCACATGGCTGAAATGGGCTGGCCTCGCGCCAGCCCTAACTCGTTTTTTTTTACAAAAAAATATGATAACTTTATTAAACAACCGCCCTTAGCTCAGTTGGTTAGAGCACAGAGCTTATACCTCTGGGGTCCTTGGTTCGAGTCCAAGAGGGCGGACAATTAACTGGTGTTAATTGTCCGAGACGGAAGCACGCAGGTGCTGAGTCGGGGTCGCGTAAAAATTCAACAGAATTTTATACGTGACGACAATAAAATCTGATATGAAACAGAATAAATTATGGTTTAGAGCAAAGAACTACGGTTGGGGTTGGTACCCCATAACTTGGCAAGGCTGGTTAGTTGTTTTGATTTATGTTTTGGGTATTGTTAGTCATGCGTTCCGTGCAGTAAATATTGCTAAAGCTAATGGAAATAGTGAAAAAGAATTTTTGTGGAGTTATTTATCGGGAATATTTATTCTTACAATAATAATGATTTGGATTTGTTATAAAAAAGGCGAGAAGCCAGAATGGCGCTGGAAGGGTAAAAGAATTTTTAAATAAATAAGACCGGTTGCCCGGCCACGGATTCGCACAAACCCCTTTTCCTGGAGGCCGTCGGACCCCCAGGATTAATGGTATTCGTTTTTTCTGTCCCGAATTCTGTATGCCCTCTCGATCGCCTGTGTGGGGGTAATCTTGCCCTCCTTAACTTGAGCCAGGAGCTCTTCTAGATCTCCATGCTCGGAGTCATTTGCCCCCATCACCGCAACTTCCGCCTGAAGCGACCTGATTGTATTAACCGCTTGCTCGATCGGGTCTGGATTGGGAACTTGTGTTTGGTTCATGCTTTCACCCATGCAGGTATTATATTGATTTTTTAGAAAAGGAAAAGGCTGGAGTACGTTCTAAACTACTGTTCCAGAATGTTCAATATCTAACTTCTTTTGTTTAGGGCTTATGCCGTTTGCTACCAAAATACCTTCAAATTCAGCACGTTCAATTGTTTCCTTTTCAATTAATCTCTTGGCAACAGCATCCAGTAGCGGTCTGTTAGCAACAACTGTATCATGTGCTTTTTTAAGTGCACCGTTCATTATTTTTGAGACTTCAGAATCAATATC
>CAZQKP010000067.1:0-2467 GCA_964594005.1 uncultured Candidatus Saccharibacteria bacterium | reverse complement strand
ATAAAAATACTACCAGAAGAGACGAGACTAAAAACCAATCTGGTTATCACACCCCAGAAAGTCCTGATACACCAACTAACAAACCCGATCATTGGAATTGTCATAGAAAATAAAAGTGTGATCCAAATGCACAAGGAAACTTTTGAAATTATTTGGAAGAGTCTTTCTTGATATTTTATTTTATAAAATCTCGTCGAGTCATATCTGGAGAAAAGCCTTTCGCAGGAGCTTAGAAAATAAAGGAGGCATTCCGACTATTATTTTGTTGAGTGACGAGAAGTTCGCTAGCCAAGCTTGGCCAGATAGATTGCTTTTTGAAAGATATGACGAGAAAGAGATTTTATTTTTCTAAAGCTTCAATTCCAGGCAGTGTTTCGTTCACAAGAAAATCTATCATAGCGCCGCCGCCGGTAGAGACAAAAGTGAAATTGTGATCCAGACCAAGATTTTGGATAGCGGCTACCGTATCTCCCCCACCGATTATACTCATGGCACCATCTTTTACAGTCTTCTCGGAAATCATTTTGGCTAAACTTTCTGTTTTTTCTTCAAACCCCGCCTCGTAATTACCCAAGGGCCCGTTCCAGACGACTGTGCGAACATTTTTTAGCAAATCTTGCAGTTGATTTAAGGTTTGGTCACCCACATCTGAAATGTACTCGTCTTTTTCTATTTTATCTGCTTCTTTTATTTGGGAACTACCGTTTTTTGTTACCGTAACATCAACCGGCAAAGTTAACTTCGGATTGGAAATTATATTTTTAAATGACAAATCATCCTTGGAGATGAGCGATGTGCCGACTTCGTAACCTTTTTCTTTAAATAGGTCATTGGCTAAGGCGCCTCCTACAAAAACTTCATCTGCTATGTCTAAATATTTTTGAATTAAAGGTAATTTAGTGCTAAATTTTGCTCCCCCGAGAATAAACAGAAAGGGATGATCGGGATTAAAAACTTTAGATAAATGCTCAATTTCTTGGCGCATAAGAAGCCCTGCATAATGAGGTAATAATTCTGGCACACCAACAATTGAAGCATGACTACGGTGAGATACACTAAACGCATCATTAACATATATGTCTGCCATTTGAGATAATTTTTGGGCAAATTCTGGATCATTCTTAGTTTCGCCAGGGTTAAATCGGATATTTTCAAACAGTAAAACGTCTTTGTCTTTCAGACTCAGAATTTTTTGGATTGCATCTGCCGTAAAATAGTTTTTTTGAAATTCTACTTTAAAATAGCCATTCAAATAATCTAAAACAGGTAAAAGAGTTGTGGCGTTGCCCTCCTTATCTTCGATGTGTGAGATAATTATGATTTGAGCTTCGTGCTCACGCAGAAAATCAACTGTACCAATCGATTTTTCTAAACGGTATGTATCAGAAACTTGGCCGTCGACAACTGGCACATTTAAATCTAAGAGGAGAAGCACTCGCTTCCCTTTTAAATCCTCTTTGCCGAGTTCGTCTAAATAACGAATCATTTAATTGAATCAACTAATTTCAAAATTTCAATAAAATCTCTGGAGCGAAGCGACTCACGGCCAATTAAAAGACCGGAAACATTACCATCACGCACTAAGGAGTCAGCATTTACCCGATCAACCGAGCCGCCATATAGGACCCTCACATAATCTGCAAAAACTCCATACATATCTTTCAAAACTTTTCTTATAAAAATAGACATCTCGTGTAAGTCTCTGGGATGCATAGCCTCTTTGGCACCCACTGCCCAAATTGGTTCATAGGCTATTACCACATTATCAACTGCTTTTTTAGAAACATCTTTTAACCCGGAAACAATCTGATGTTTTATAAAATTATAGTACTCGCCACTACTATCACGAGAAGACTCCCCCACACATAAAATAGCATTCATACCATCATTAACGACTGATTTAATTTTTTTGTTAATGATTTCATCCGTTTCACCCATTTTTCTCCTTTCCGAATGCCCAACAATCACATATCTCACATTAAATTGGGGTAGCTCGGAATAACTTACTTCACCCGTAAAAGCGCCTAGGGTTTCGCTATGTGCAGTTTGAGCACCGAGCGCTATTTCGTTTTTTAAAAGAGTGGAAAGAGAGTGAAGATAAACAAAAGGCGGAGCTATACAAACATTGGTTCTTTTCAGATTCTTGGCTACTCTTTTTACGTCTTTAGCTAAATTTCGAGCTTCTTCTAGGGATGGCGGATTCATCTTCCAGTTAGCGACAACCAGCTTTTTTTGTTTCTTCATCCCGTTAGAAATAGGAAACTTCAAACTTTTTATTTGAAGACCCTAAACTATTATCTTGTAATAATTCGACTTTCATTCGCTCTAGTTTCCGTTATTTCTAACGGGATTCATACGCACTATTTTAACATAGTTTAATGTTCCAAATCTAGTCGAGCCATATTTCGAAAAATGCCTAGGGAGCGCGAGGGCGAGAGCTCGAGGCAAATTTCAGCAGAACTTTCTC
>CAZQKP010000066.1:0-2492 GCA_964594005.1 uncultured Candidatus Saccharibacteria bacterium | reverse complement strand
AAGTTGTGGCTTATTCGCAATTAGGGGAGTAAAATATTTGTATGAATGAACCAGCAGATCCTCGTGTGCATTTCGTAGTTGTTACTGGCATTGTCGTAAAAGACGACAAATTTCTCATAATGAAACGTGCAGCACACGAAATAGCATATCCAAACATGTGGACAGTGCCTGGCGGCAAAGTTGTTTACAAAGAATATTCCAAGCTGCCAAGCACTTCTCCAAAATTTCCTCAGTGGTATAACGTGATTGAGTGGGTTTTAAAAAAAGAAATAAAAGAAGAAGCAAGTGTTGAAATAGAAAAACCAGAATACCTTTGTGATCTTATTTTTGTTCGCCCGGACGGTTTTCCGGTAGTTACGCTGTCTTACTGGGCACATTATAAATCTGGCGAAGCCAAACCTGGCAAGGACTTAACTGATGCCAAGTGGGTTACCTTGGAAGAAGCTAAAAAATATGATTTGATCGATGGGATTTGGGAAGAACTCCGGGATGTTTCTGAAATAATAAAATCAAGAAATAGCTAGATTTCTTTTTCTAAGAGCTTTTCAATTCTGCTTGTAAAGTATCTAAGAGGAATAATTTTTATTACCCTATCTCTAACTTTTGAGAGAAAGGAAGATTTAACCATAATCCAAGACTCAAAAATTCCAGACATTTTTCTAAAGTCTTTAATTCTCTGGTGTCTCCTACGAGAATAATTTATAAGTGCTTGAGATAAATCTTTATTTTTCTTTAATTCATCCGCAAGTACGTATGCATCTTCTAGCGCAAGAGAAGCACCCATTCCAGTAATGGGGGAAGTGGCGTGTTGCGCGTCGCCCAAGAGTGTCACTCTATTTTTGAACCACTCTTGCATATCTACATGTAACAGCCTGTCTTTAAATAGATGTTTGGGATCTTCGATCGAACTTATCATTGCACTAACCGAGCCTTTAAAATCAGAAAATAACTCATGCAGTTTATCTTTAGTTATTTCACCGTCGACTTGTTTGGTTGTGGCCAGCATAACTACTGCGCGATCATTCATAGGATAAATTAAATAAATATTTCCTGCATCCGACATCTCCAGTGTGCCGTGAGGAAAATCCCTGCCTTGCGGTGACCAAAAAGCCCAAATTGTAAATCCGTATTCTTTAAGAAATTGAGATCCAAAAACTATTTCTCGGACTTGCGAGCGAACTCCATCTGCTCCGACAACTAAATCAAACTCATCTTCTGTGTCGTCACTAAATACAACCTGAACACCTTTTTTATTTTGATTAATATTTTTGATAGTTGAGCCAAGTTTGACTTTTATGCCACCTTGAGCCCTTTTTACCAATGCCATATGGAGGCTCGTTCTGGTTATAGCAATTGTTGGCCCGAATTTCCTGAATATATCAAATGTGCCGACTTTCAGTACGTGACCCTTGCTGTCTTCTTCCACATTCCAAGGTACTTCGTAACTATCTTTTAATACCTCATGTAAAATTCCAAGTTTATTTAAAATTTTTTGACCATTGCCCCATAGAGCAATTCCGTAGCCAATATCACCCCATTGCGGTGCCTTATCTACTACCGTTACATCCGCACTTTCTTTCATGAAAGCAGCTAAAGCCAGTCCTCCAACCCCGCCGCCAACGATAAGTATTTTCATGATATATTATTGTATCAGTAAATTTAGTTTATAAGGAAACGTCGCATAGTGGTCGAGTGCGCGCGCTTGGAAAGCGCGTAGGCCGAAAGGTCTCGAGGGTTCGAATCCCTCCGTTTCCGCAGGAAACCAACAAAACATGTTTTGTTGGGGGTTCGAAAGACGGAGCGGTTTACAGTTTCAACAGAAACTGTCGCGAGTCCGGGTAGGGAAAATTTTTGAGCGACGGCGAAAAAATTATTCCTGACCGAATCCCTCCGTTTCCGCCAAAAATTATTATGGCTAATTTAAAAACTTATACTCTGATAGGTAAGATAACTGGTTTTTATGACAAGTTCTTGGATTTTACAGGATATAGAAATGAAGTGGGATTTTTTATTGATCAGGTGCCCTTTGATAAAGATGCTAAGATTAAGGTTCTTGATGTGGCGTGTGGCACAGGTCCGTATACTCTGGTTGTCTTAAAAAAATTCCCAAATTCACATGTTACATCTTTTGATCTAAATTCGAAATTTATTGATAGACTCAATGATACTTTAAAACAAAATAAATTAGATAATCGTGTAAAAACTTTTGTGGGGAGTGCGACAGGACCACTTAATGAAATCAGGGGTGAGAAGTTTGATTTAGTTATAATATCTGGCATCTTGGAACATGTACCGCTGGAAGAGACAGCGATGTTCCTATCTTCTTTTGTTCGTCTCGGCGGATATATTCTAAGTTCACCAACCGGCTACACCTTCAAAGGTAAATTTATAGATTGGATTTATGGTTGCTGGCCAAACAAGAGAGAAGCAAATATAGCAGCATTTACTAAAAATGGATTTGTATTGGAAAAACTTTTGACCCCAAGGTCATT
>CAZQKP010000065.1:0-2509 GCA_964594005.1 uncultured Candidatus Saccharibacteria bacterium | reverse complement strand
GTTTCAGCTCTTTATATAATCGGTTCGATCCTAGAGACAATTCTTCTTCTTAACGCCTCAAAAATTTTAGAAAAGTTAGGCGATTACAAATTCTTAATATACGTTGCGACAATCGAAGCTCTCGCCACCTTGGGACTAGCGGTAAGCTCCGTGCCCACTCTAGATGCCATTTTCTTTTTGGCTCATATTCTCGCGATTTCTATGATTGCTTTTAATATGGATGTTTTTGTTGAAAGTGCTAGCAAAGATGAGAATATGACAGGCGAAATAAGGGCGGCCTATTTAACCATGTCGGCAATTGTTTTTGTCCTGGCACAACTGGTGGTTGCTTTTCTAGTATTCGATAATTTTTACGCTTATGTTTACTTGGTTTCATCAATATTGTTAATCCCAGCATATTATTTAATAAAAAGAGTTAAAAAATTGGACACTAGAAGAATTGAGCATGTAAATGTGCGCCAAACTATTTCAGAATATATTAAAAACAAAGATTTATATAATATTTTTGTCTCTAACTTCCTCCTTCAATTTTTTTACGCTTACATGATCGTTTACACTCCAATTTATCTCTCTAAGTTTATTGGTTTTTCCTGGGCCCAGATTGGTATTATTTTTACCATCATGCTACTACCTTTCGTTTTTGTAGAGCTTCCTGTCGGAGAGTTGGAAGATAGGACCTATGGGGAAAAAGAGTTTTTAACTATTGGTTTTATAATTACTGGACTTTCAACTTTATTTTTAAGTTTTCTTATTGTAAAAGTAGTCTGGATGTGGGCAGTTATACTTTTCATTACTAGACTCGGCGCGAGCACCGTGGAAGTCTCCGCAGAAAGTTATTTTTTCAAGCACGTTAACCAAGAAAAGGCAGGGGTTATAAGTTTATTTCGTGCCGCCAGACCAATTTCATTTATTGCCGCACCAATTCTAGTCACCCTGTCTTTACAGTTTGTGCACTTCCAATATCTTTTTATAATTATTGGTTCCCTTATGGTTTTGGGCGCACACTATAGCCTCGCCTTAACTGACACAAAATAATTAAGCATAATAATTAAGAAAGCGCCTCTAGTAGTTTTTGAAGCGGAATTTCTGCAACAGAGATAACTGAATCACCGCCGCCGAAATAAATATAAATAATTCCCTTGCGCACAATTGCGCCGCACGGAAAAACCACCCAATTCACCTGACCAGATGTTTCGTACGCTTCTCTGGGCTCCAAAATACAATCTGTTAATCTAGCTATAACTTTAGTTGGGTCTTTGAGATCAAGGAGCGCGGCTCCTACACGATAGCGCGATCTTTGCGAAACACCATGATATAAAAGTAGCCAGCCTTTTTTGGTTTTTATAGGTGGTGCAGCCACTCCCACCTTAACCGAATCCCACATGCCGAAACGAGGGCCTAGAATTTCAGTGTTTTTAAAATTATTTCTTTCTTTAAATTCTGGTGTCTCCCCGTAGTCCCCTCTAATCCGATTATCTACTCGATGAAATAGAAAATATTTGCCATTAACTTTTTCTGGATGGAGTGCAGGATCCTTGTCATCCACCCCGTCTTTGGAAACTAAGATCGGCTTAGACCATTTCCAATTTTCTTTTTTAAAATCACTTTCTTTAATGTGAGTTTGCGCAACCATTGGCGGGGTTGCGCCCGTGTAAGCCACATAAAGCATATAAATAATATTGCCTATTTTTGTTAATCGAGGATCTTCACAGCCGGAATTCCCACCCGGCACTCTTTTTTCTTCAAATGACTCCTTTGGTTTATAAATAGGCTCATTACTGCGCAAAGAAATATTTGTAGCGTTGCGCGATTCGGCATAACCAATGACCGATGTGTTATCATCTGACATGGCGCGGTACAAAATTGAAACCTTGCCATTTATATCTATCGCAGCGGGATTAAATATCGCCTTTCTCTCCCAAGAAAGGTCTCGTCTTGGCATAAGTAGAGACTCTTCTGTTACTCTTTCAAACCCAACTTCTTGCCACGGCAGTTTCATGGTCTCTAATACTGCATCAATGGGTACTGTTGCAACTGCGCAAGTAGTATCCGCCGCTCCGTAGTAAATAACTAATTGTTTATTTTTTATTAAAGCGCCACTTGGGAAAATGACGTTTTGAGCCTGGCCGTTTTTTTCATACGGCTCCTCTGGGACTAAAAGATGACCCCTGGTCTGACCAATAACTTTTTGGGGATTTTTTAAATCCAGAAGAAGTGCACGAATACCAAAGACTTTGTCATTTGAAAAATAATTGTTGATGTGAGAATAAATTACTAACCAACCTTGCGAAGTTTTTATCGGCACTGAGCCAATTTCTACTTGATCCCCATTCATCATGTTTGGCACATCCACAATATGCTTATCCAAATCTTTAAACCACTTTTTCCAAAAACTCTCGTCCCAAATTTCTTCTATTTTGCTAAATTCTGCCATGGCAATCCGAGACGGTGGCCTGTCTGTATTAACTGAAAGCATTGCTACGTATTTGCCATTTATTTTTTCTGGAAA
>CAZQKP010000064.1:0-2588 GCA_964594005.1 uncultured Candidatus Saccharibacteria bacterium | reverse complement strand
ATAGCTTCTTGGTCTTGATAGATAAAGTTCAAAGTGATGCGGGCAAGTCATCGGCCGCAGCATGAATTTCTCCTCATCAATTTCAATTGGCGCATACATGGAATCCTTGTAATAAGGATAGTGCCCGGATTTTTCATACAGATCCAGTTTTGCAATATCAGGAGTTGAAACGTGTTTGTAACCACGTTTTATCTCTAGATCAACTATAAATCTCTCTAATTCACGTCGAATAGCCGCACCTTTTTCTGTGTAGAGGGGAAGGCCCTTACCCACTGTGTCAGAAAAAGTAAATAGGTCTAATTCTTTGCCCAGGACGCGATGGTCATTTTTATCCATCCCATTAGAGCTGGGCTCACCCTGCGAGCCCTCGGGACCTCTAACGGGGCTAGAGTTTTCGTTTGCCATGATGTTTAATGTTAGCTTATTTTATTCTTTTAATCTACGTATAAATTAAGACCCTCTGTTCGAGGGTCTTAATTTTCTAGGAGAAATGGAACCTTCGAACTAAAGGGTCAGTCTAGTTGTTGTGGTTGTTATTATTGATTTCATAATTTTATATTAATTTTTTTATTTATTTTGTCAACATCAAATTGACATCGAAAAATAATTTTGATTTATTGGTAAGTGGAGGTTCGATGCACAAATCAATTCGATTGGGCCGATTGTGGAGTATGGCGGAAACCTTGCTCTTGATCCTGTCTCTGGCGTTTCTGGCGGTTGGCTGGTGGGAACGTCGTCTGGATCTTTTCGTTCCCACGTTTGTCTTCGTTACAGCCTACGCAATTATGGTCTCGCTGCGAAAGCGAACTCCGAGACCATCACTTGCGAAACGGTTCCGCGAGACTAACAGGATGCTCGAATTGCAACGTAACAAACAGTGACTGCCTCACCGCAGTCTTTCGCGCCGGGAACCCCGGCGCTTCTTCGTAGATTGACATAAGTAATTTTTTTCGTAATGTAATTTGAAGAAGGAGATTCCGATGAAGCAACCGAAACCGGCTGAGAAACGGATCAAGGTTCAGTTCTTCTGGACTCGCCCGAATAACCGGGGGGTTTCAGCAAAGCTCACAGCGGCGACTCTCAACATTTCTGGGACAAAGTTCTGGCGGGGTTGGACCAGGCCAACTGTCGGGGCCGGCGAGGCCAAGTATCTCGAGACGATCCAGATCGAGGTCAAAAGCCTTCGGTTCGGCAATGGCTTGGGTCTTTTGACCTTGCACGCTCAGGTTCTGGATCTTTTGGATGGGCATGAGGTTGGTCTCCAGATCAATGGCCGGTCACTTCTGGCCTACGCCATCTGGGCCGACGATCAGATCAAGAGGCTCAGGAAGCAAGTTGCACAATGGGAGCATCTCGAAGCTCTTCGGAAGGTGACTGCTGAAGCCCGGAAAAGATACAAGAAGACAAGAAGGTAGTCGCTCGCTCGCGCGGGGTGAGGCTACAACTTCACCCTGCGTCGAGATGCCTCGGCGCTTTTTCATTCAAGTAATTTTTTATATAATATCTTCGGAGGTTTTATGAAGGATTGCCCAGATGGTTTTCCGGTGAAGGTGCCTAACGGTGGTGGGCTAGGGCTCATTTTCGTGGGCTATGTTGTCGGTCTCGCCTCACTCGGTGCTTTCGGCGCGTCCATCTACTTCGGAAGATGGAGTCTCTTCGTCCTTGCCATCTCATTGTTTCTGGGAGGAGTAGGCATCTCATGGGAAGGTGGCGTGAGAATCGAAGAAGCCAAAAACCGCTGCCTACCGACGTAGGCAGCGGTCTTGCTTTTTTCCCAACCTTAACCAAATTCATAATTTTAAAACATTGCGCAGGAAATTAGAAAACAAGGACGAAGATAAAATAAGCCTGAAGCATTGTCTGAGCGAAGCGAGTTTGCGAGAAGGCTATGTATTTAGGAGATTGTTTTCTTGATTTCCGAGCATAGTAAAATCGCAACAGCGATTTATACGTGTTTTAAAATTATGTATCTGGTGTCACTCCAGTATTTTTACTTTATCCACGAGAATTGATTTTCCGCCGTTACGAGTGGAGAGTGTGCCTTTTACCACCACGCAATTTTCGGGAACTAAAATATCTTTAAATTCTTCAAATATTTTTGGAAATGCTACAGCTTCAATTGAATCGGAAAGATCTGCTATTTTTAGAAAAACCATTTTATCACCTGATTTAGTCATGGTACTTTTCATCTCTTCAATTATTCCTCCAACTACAACCGGATCTTTTTCCCTCGTTTTCTCTTTGATTATTTTTATATTTTTATCTTTCATCTCGAGCTTGCCTTTAAAATTGTCGAGGGGGTGGCCAGAAATATAAAGTCCCAGAAGTTCTTTTTCCCACATTAGCTTATTACCAAGGCTAGTTTTTTCCGCAGGCTCGAGATGAATCTCGGCCGCCTTAACACTTTGACTTAAGTTACCAAATAGAGAATCTTGCTCGGATTCTTTAGAGCGTTGTTCTTTATTAAAAGTCAAAAGTCTATCCAAATTTTGTAAAAGCAAATTTCTATCGCCAAAAGCATCCATTGCGCCGGATTTGATAAGAGACTCCAAAGATTTTTTGTTTAAGTTTTTATCTTTTATACGAGT
>CAZQKP010000063.1:0-2618 GCA_964594005.1 uncultured Candidatus Saccharibacteria bacterium | reverse complement strand
CCCACTACTAACAAAATGACCCTAAATAGGGCTATTTTGTTATCTTTACAATAGTATAGGTTACGTGTTACTATTTTAGCAGAGGAGGCTGTATGAAGGATTGGCAAAGAAACGTGCTCGTGTTTTTCTTGGCTGTCGCACTGGTCCGAGGTTCGTTATATTCGTTACACGTTGGCCATTTGAACGCCCAAGGACTTCTGACAACGGGCGCGGGACGGAAGATCGTCAAGGAACAGGCTGCGAGCCAGCCGACGAAGATCGCCGCGCCGCCACAGGGTCACCCCTGCATGGACACGAATCTGAACCCGCTCGGCGAACAAGGCGGCTGGTTGGTGCCCGGGAACGTGTACCAAGTGCGGCTCATGCGACCGCTCAAGTCCGGCGACGATCAAGTCGACGAGATCGATCGCGCCCTCGGTGCGATCGGCCTCTGCAACGTGATCGAGGGGGTAAGCTTTACGACGAGAGGCGAAAGAATTGGGGGTGTGACTGAAGCAGTCCGCGCCTACAACGACACGATGATCGTCGTACTGCACCACAAGCCAGAATACGACGTGCCGAAGAGCACGCGCTAACCGCGAGAAACCGCGAGACCTAGTTCTCGGCCCGGGTCTCGCGGTTTTCTCTTTGACTTATTTTTTACTTTTAGTAGGCTTTCAAACTAGCGTAACTGGGCCAGGAGGGGGCCTCAGGGTGAGCTGAGGAGTGTCAGCGTCAGGCTCATACCGAAGTAACGCACCGCGTGGGAACTCCCCTACGCGGATTCGTTTTATACTTGCAAATATGGAGGTTTAACTAAAAACGATGCATCAACCGCCCAAGGATAACATTTCCAACTTGCATTATTTAATCCAGATCCCAAACTTACCCCAGTTAAAATATCTTTTGGAATGATTGAAGGAAAATCAGCTAGATATTTTGGATGGAGAAGCTCACCAGTTGCCATACCCTCTGTCCATTTATACATATTTATTCCATCATAAACCATAATTGTATTAGTCCCACCTTGTGCATTGAAGGATCTGAACTCAGCACGCATTTTGCCATTGGAGAGGTAAACAATATCCGTACTTCTATTTGTTTGAGTCACCTCATCGTAATTACATTTATAATTACCAATTCTAGGTAATAGGTTGGTGAAATCTTCAACTACTGGCGCAGGTTTTGGAGTAGAATTAGTACTCTTTTGCGTGGTAGTTGTTTTTGTAGTGGAGGTAGCATTATTGCCTGCTACTTCGTAACTTTGACTTGAACCCCACCACCAAACTAAAAGTACCGCAACAACAATGACAACACCCGCCCAAATATATTCGTCTTTCTTATTCATTTTCAAAGAATTAATTTTAAAGGCTATTTTAATTATATCGCCATTTGGAGAGAAGACAACATATTTTTGCACAGGTCAATAATTTTGCTAAAAAACCTTGATTATGCTATATTTTTAGCACTTTATTAGATAATTTTAGACTTAATAATATTTCAAATATCCGAATAAATAACCAGATTACCGCAACTGAATTGAGGGTAATTTTAGAAGACGGTCAGAATTTAGGGGTCATATCATTTAAGGAGGCTCTAGATAAGGCAAGAGAATTGGGCCAGGATCTTATAGAAATCTCCCCCACTGCCGTTCCGCCAGTTGCAAAAATCATGGATTATGGTAAGTTTCGATATGCTGAAAACAAGAAGCAAAAGGTAGCAAAAACCAAAGCTCATACTGTTGAAGTTAAAAATATTCAAGTTAAGGTGGGCACCGGCGATCACGATTTAGAGCTTAAGGCAAAAAAAGCCTCTAGCTGGCTAAAGGAAGGCAATCGCATAAAAATTGATCTATTCTTGCCGGGCAGGACCAAAGCACTAGATGAAAATTTCTTAAAAGAGAGACTAGCAAGATTACTTAAACTAATAACGGAAGAATATAAAATAGCTGATCCGGCCAAAAAAAGTCCGAAGGGATTAAGCACAATAATAGAAAGAGCATAGAGAACAGAAAATAGCATGTCAACTAAAACAAATAAATCATTTACAAAGAGACTGAAAGTTACCCGCAACGGGAAAATTTTGGTGCGCAAGACTGGCCGTAATCACTATAATGCTAAGGAAAGCCGCCGATCTCAGCTGAATAAAAATCGCATGGTGAATTTCCCAATGTCGAATAAAGATATTGCTTTTTATATAAAATAAAACCTGCCCCGTAGTTAAATCAGCTGACTTGAATAAATCACAAAAATAAGTAATATAGATGAATTCAATAAAAAGAGAAATTATAAAAGTTAAATTTATACTACTGGGATGACACGAGTTAAAAACGCAGTACACGCATTGAAGCGACGCCGAAAAGTTCTTTTCAGAACCAAAGGCTTTCGACATGGTAGGTCAACAAAAGAAAGGCAGGCGAAGGAAGCAATTCTTCATGCAGGCAATTACGCCTTTGCACACAGACGCGATAAAAAAGGTGATGCCCGCCGAATGTGGAATGTAAATATTTCTTATGCACTAAAAGATATGGGGCTATCTTATAGTAAAGTTATGGGGGGTTTAAAGAAAAAAGGAATTAATTTGGATAGAAAAATCTTGGCATCTCTCGCCAAAGAAAACCCAGATGCATTTAAGAAAGT
>CAZQKP010000062.1:0-2633 GCA_964594005.1 uncultured Candidatus Saccharibacteria bacterium | reverse complement strand
TACTGGCTCCGCACTTCTTCCTGCATCCATGCACCCGAAGGGCAGCGAAGCTCATCGGGGGGATTCCCCCATAAGCGCTAACTTAGATGCTTAATAATTAAGCATCGTTTTTAAAAGCGTATTTTGCCATCTGTGCCCTCCTTTTTCTGGGAGGTTCAGAGAGATTCTTTGAGATTCTATTCCAAAAATTTATGACTGTTTGAAAATCAATACGTGGTTCCACTGCTTGCTGTATTTGGTGGAACATAAATGAAAATTCACGCCAGTGACTTGGAGAGCGAACTGGTTTTTTTGCTCCTTTTGATGAACTAGGTAAAAGTTGTGCATGTGTTATTAATTTTTGCGTAAGCAAAATTACAAATAATTTTCCATACAACCACGCCCTAGAGCTTTCATCATTATGTTTTGGCAAGCATCCTATGTGAGCTATCGATTTAAATCTTTTAAAGATAATTTCAATTTGCCATCTTAATCGATACCACCTCAAAATTTCTGCAGAGGTAAATTCGTCCTTAGGAAAAGTTGTAAATACGGTGATGTATTTGGCATATTCTAATGTTTCTTTTCGAATTGTTCGTTGATTATCTTTTGCCTTTCTAATCACTCTCTTTTGCGCAGTTTTAGCAGCGCTTATCTTCTTTTTAAAAATACAAACCCTACCTTCAACAAGGTATCCACCAGCATTGACTATGACATTAAAACTAGCCATAGAATTTGATCGTAATATCTTCTTGGAGTTTTTAAGTAGATTAAAATTTATAATTTTATTGCCTCTCTTTTCATAAAGAGGCAGCGCCACTGGATTTACTCGTACTAATAAATAACCTTTGTTAATATCAACATGCCTTACTCCGTTAGGAGTGGAATAACCTCTGTCTGCAATTATAAAATCACCTTCATTTATCGGAAAATGCATCAAAGACTCACCACTGTTGAGCCCCTTTGTTGAAGTTAAATCAAAATGGTCACACGTTAAACCAGGAATAGCTAAACTATAGTGAAGCCTCCACATGCTTCCGGTTATTCCTGTTTCTCTTATAACTGTGGCATCAATCAGACGGCATCTAATGCCTGAGCACGGAAGATTAATTCCCTGTTCATCCAGTAAGCTCAGACACATTTCATGGAACCAATTTTTGCAACTACGAAGGCGCTTCAAAAGCGCAACATCAGATGTATTGGACAGGCTCGACAATTCCGCTCTAGTGGCTGTTTCCCTCAAAGAGTATCCACACGCCAAATGAATAAGGAGCGTTCTTAAGAGCTCTTCCTCAGTTGCAAATCCTTTCAACGTTCTGCCGATTGCTCCGCTTTGCACGCCAAGCCTTCGCCAATTTTTCGGAAAAAAATTTAGTAAAAGCTCCCAATCATTTTCCATACTTAAATTAATATTCAATGGAGCTTAAAATAAAACTCTAAAATTCCGACAAAGAAGCAAGCTGACCAAAGACATAGTTAATCACAAAACACAGTGCTTAATTATTAAGCATCTAAGTTAGCGCTTATGGGGATGTCCCCCGAACCCCCGAGAGGGCGGCCATCCGGGCCGCCCTCCAAATGTGTTTTGGGATGAATTTGTTTTTTTGGGGGGACTCTTTGTAAGAGTTTTTTAAATTTATCGGCAGGTTTTAATTTTTTTCGTCGAATTTGGTCTCCATGCGAATTTAGATCATCTGCGGCTCCGCTTCCTTCTGGACCGGGTCGTCTGGGATACTCGAAAGGTATTTCGGGGTGAGGGGTGGTGTGGTAAAGTGGCTTTTGAGGTGGTGTGCGTATGTCGATTCAGACGGAGAAAGACTTTGAGGCTTTGAAGCTTATCGGGCGGGTTGTTGCCAACTGCCTACAGTACATGGGGGCCAAGCTGGACCCCGGCCTGCCGACGCGGGAGTTGGATGAACTCGGTGCCACTTTTCTCGAGCTGCACGGGGCTCGGTCCGCGCCTCAACTTGTCTATAACTTTCCAGGTGCGACCTGCATTAGTATTAATGAAGAAGCGGCTCACGGAATTCCTGGCGAACGTGTCGTTCGCGCTGGTGATTTGGTGAATATCGACGTCTCTGCGGAACTCAATGGTTACTTCGCCGATACGGGCGGCTCGTTCATTGTGCCGCCCGAAACTCAGTTACAGAAAAACCTTTGTGCCGCCACCAAGCGCGCTCTTAGTAATGCTCTGAATGTGGCGCGGGCAGGGGCAAGGATCAACGGTATCGGGCAAGCCATCGAAAAAGAAGCCCAGCGCAGTGGCTTCACGATTCTCGAAAATCTCGGCAGTCACGGTGTGGGCCGGGCTCTTCATGAAGAACCTGAATTTATTGCCGGGTATTATGATCCACGTGACAAGCGGGTTCTTAAGGAAAATCAAGTCATCACGATTGAGCCATTTCTCTCAACCGGTGCGCATGAAGTTTTCGATAAAGGGGACGGCTGGACTCTCGTCACAGAAAAGTCTTTCTTGTCGGCGCAGTATGAGCACACACTGGTGATCACGAAATCAAAGCCGCTGATTCTGACTTTGCCTGCGTAAAACTACGTTAAAAGCTTCTCAAAGATCCAGGATTCATAGGTTTTGCCCTCGTAGCGGTGTAGTTCCAACCACGGTCAGAACGTCATTAGTGCATGTCGCCTTTTTTCTT
>CAZQKP010000061.1:0-2695 GCA_964594005.1 uncultured Candidatus Saccharibacteria bacterium | reverse complement strand
AAAAAATTTGTTCTCGGGCAAAAAATAAAAGAAGTTTGGGTGGGCAAACCCAAGCTGGTTTCTGGTTCAGGGAATATCCGCAAAGCATCTCCAAAAAAAGTAAGAGAATTTAAGGATTCCTTACAAAACGAAATAATTAATGACATTGATCGCCAAGCGAAAAACTTAATTTTTGTATTTAAAAGCGGCAAAGTATTAGTTATCCATTTAAAAATGTCCGGCCAATTGGTTTACCAAGATATTAAGAAAAATAGAGAAACAGTAATGGGGGGACATCCTATTGAATTATCTGAGACAAAGTTGCCCAACAAACACACTCATGTCATATTTAAGCTAAATAATGGAACAATTTACTACAATGACACGCGCATGTTTGGCTATCTTCTTTTTTACCCTGACATAACCTCCGCTTCACATCATTTTGAAAAATACGGTATCGATCCACTGCTCCCAGAATTTACATTAAAAAATTTTGCAGAGCGTCTAAAAACTAAAAAGGGTAACCTTAAATCAGTCTTAATGAGCCAAGAAGTAGTTACGGGACTAGGTAATATTTATGTTGACGAGGCGTGTTTTACGGCGAAAATTTTACCCACTCGAGGTGTTTCCAGTCTCAAACTAAGTGAAATAGAAAAATTGTATTTATCTATTAAGAAAATACTACCCCGAGCAATCAAACTTGGCGGGTCTTCGGTTGCGACTTATAGACTATTAGATGGTTCCCGAGGTAATTATGCGAGAGAACACAAGGTATATGGCCGCGGTGGGAAAAATTGTTTACGCTGTCGGCATAAATTAATTGAAACAAAAATAAACAGTCGCACAACTGTTTATTGTCCGAACTGTCAAAAGTAAATATCAAAAAAGTGTTTTCTGAACGATCCTATTGTAAAATTAAATAATGAGTGATGACCTAATCGGCATAATGATTATATTGGGAATTTTAGCCATAATACTTTTTGGTGGGGCCCAAGGTAATCATATAAATGGTTTAGTCTCCACCACCGATAGAACTCCCGAGCAAAAATATGTAGATATACAGCAAGGTATAAACACCGCTCAAAACCAAGCCTTGGATTTACAAAGACAAATTCAAGTCGAGCAAGATCAAAAAATAAATTCAATTTACAAAGGTAAAATATTTCTCTCTTATGTAAGTAGATCAGATGACCCTGCCCAGGAATATGTTGCGATTAGAGATAGTAGTGGCAGCGGCGAATCTATTCCGGTAACAGGCTGGACATTAAAGAGTTCTGCTACCAATGCGACAGTTACAATTCCTCAAGGTACTTATCTTTTCTATACCGCGACGGTTAACACCGAGAGTAATATTTATTTAAACAACGGGGATACACTTTATTTAGTTTCGGGGATTTCGCCAAATGGCGCGAGTTTTAAAACAAATAAATGCTCTGGTTATCTAAGTCAGTTTCAAACATTTGTGCCATATTTAAACACCTATTGCCCTCTTCCTCGTTACGAAAATCTCTCTTCTATTCCAAAAACTCCCGCAAATGATCAGTGTTTAGATTATATAGATTCCATGTCCAGCTGCCGAATCCAAACTGATTCCCTGCCAGCTAATTTTGGCTATGAGTGCACCAATTTTATTTACAACAAAGTAAATTACGCTTCGTGTGTAGATACCCACAGAAGCGACAGTGATTTTTACGGCAATGAGTGGCGAGTTTATTTAAAGCATGTTGGCTCAATTTGGAAAAAAGAAAGAGAGAAAATAACTCTTTACGATAGCCAAGGTAAAATTGTAGACACTATAAGCTACTAATCCAATATTCGAAATAAAGCTACTGCAAAGGCAACTGAAACATTGAGTGACTCTTTTTTGCCCCGCATCGGAATTTCCACAATTTCGTCGGACAGTTTAAGCAAATCCTTGGATATACCTTCCACCTCGTTTCCCACAATAAATAAAACAGGTTTTTTTATCTTTATTTTTCTATAGTCAGTAGAATTTTTGGCTTGCTCTATAGAAATAATCTGATATTTTTTTGTTTTTAGTTTCGATATTAAATTCTTTGGATTTTTAATATATTCCCAAGGAATAGTTTTTTCTGCCCCGAGAGAAACCTTCGCAACATCTTGCCGCGTTCGTCCGAATCTATCAGTTGGCGCGGGAGTAAACCCAGATAAATAAATCCTAAGAATTCCCAGAGCATCCGCTGTACGAAAAATAGAACCAACATTATGAGTACTGCGAATATTGTGGAGGAGGACCGAAACTTCTTTTGTCATAGGGTGCAATATAACATATAATATTTATATGCATCCATTATCTACTTTCCCCGCCCTACTCACCTATGGTTTTTTTGCACCAACAATTTTGAGGCTGGGTATTGGCTTCCTGCGACTCATGGCCGGGGTTGATCGAAAAAACAAAGATTACGGTTGGACTTCAATTTTTTATATAGTTTCCAGCATAATGATTGTTGTTGGTTTTTACACTCAGATCGCAGTTATTATTGCCTTAATCCTAATTGCCCTTGATTTCTGGCTAGAAAAAAAGAAAGGGCCTGTCGCGCGCGAAAAGATGGCTCTGACTATTTTAATGATAATTATTTTGCTCTCACTTCTCCTCACCGGCCCCGGCGCTTTTGCATTTGATTTACCTTTGTAGATAGTGCGCCCGGGGGGAATCGAACCCTCGACCCTCTCCTTAAAAGGGAGCTGCTCTACC
>CAZQKP010000060.1:0-2735 GCA_964594005.1 uncultured Candidatus Saccharibacteria bacterium | reverse complement strand
GGATTATCCGGAGAGCAAAAGATTCCAGTTTCGTGATCATCAATAAAATCTGGAATACCACCAACAGGCGTAGCAATAACAGGTAATTTCGCGGCCATTGCTTCTATAAATGAATTGCCAAAACCTTCTGAGCGCGATGGTCTTATAAAAATATCACAAACAGATAAATATTTTGGTAAATCACGATAAGGAATGAAGCCGACAAATTTTACTCTACTTTCTAGCCCCAGCTTATTTGTTTGTTTTTGTAATTTTGGTCCCAAGGAACCCTTGCCAATAACAATTAATGAAATTTTAGGGGGTAAATCTTTTAGAGCAGAGATAATATCATCGGTTGCGTTTTTATGAGTCAATCTACTAATTGTCACCAAAAAAATATCCTCCGAATTTTTTCTAAGTATTTTTATATATTCTTCTTTAACATGCGACGGAATTTCTTCTGTAAAAAGTTTGAGGTCTACACCATTAGGCACTAAAGTCATCTCACCTTTATAACCATTTTTTTCTGCTCGACGCAAAAGAAAGCTAGAGAGACCCGTTAAATAATCTGTTCTTCTTAGAGCGAGCTTCCAAGAAAGAGAGATCAAACCAAACCATCTATATCTTAAGTGATCTTCTGAATCACCTTCTTGTAAAGTTAAAAGCATCGGTATTTTTTTCTGACCATTTAATTGTCTTAGAATATTCGCAATATAAGCCGCTCCGGTTGCAAACGTTGCCATTACTCCCCAATAACAGTAGTAATTATTTTTTTTAGTTAATTTTAAAGCTCTAAGAGCCCCCAGCACAGGCACGAAAATTTTATCAAAAAAAATAGAACCAAAACCAATGCGATAAACCATAACCGACCCGATCTTTTCAACCCGAGGTAACTTTTTATCCATTCTCGCGGTAATAAGATCAAAATCAAATTCGTTTGTTAGCCTGTCCGTAATTTCTTTAATAGCAACTTCCGCACCTGCAATAAAAGGATAATAAGCCGTTGAAAAAACGAGGATTTTTTTCTTACCTGCCTGCATATTATTTTTCACCATCCACCTTAAGTAGGTCGCGTAGGACATCCTCAGGTACTTCTTGTTTGCTTCCAGTTTTCGGCTTTTCCGGTTGAGGTTGGGGTGGGGGTGGAGGAATATGCCTAGTCTCTTCTTTTTTTTCTTCTTTAGGTTGAGGCCTGCTCATAACACTGGTTAGAGCATCCTTAAGAGAGGAGATGTTTTGTTGACTAGGTGCTTTCTTTTTTTCTTGCTGTACTTTTTCGCTTTGAATAACTTCTTTTTTATTTTTTTCTTTTTGTCTTAAATCTTCTGCTGCTTTTTGAAAGATTTTTTTATTATCTTCATAATTATCTCTTTCTTTGGGTTTTTCTTCAATTACAATTCTATCCCCCGGTTTCATCGGCTTAACTTCTTTTGTGGCGGTCGGACCATGCCAGTCAATTATTGTTTTTTCTACTTCTGCCCGCGAGGAAGCAAAATCTTTGCGGGAAGCATCAATAACCTGATCTTTAAAATTGACCTCCGGCATAGCAATTGGGGGCATAGTTGTAGCAGAAAAAGGTTTGGAAGCAATATCGTCAATCATTAGTTTCAAGTAAACTTGGCGTGCGCCCAAGTTAACTAAATCTTCCGCCGTAAAAGTTGGGGCGAATTCTTTTTCTAGTACCTCCGCATCAAATGCCCCCACTCTAAAAGTCACCATGGTACCTACGTTACCAAAAACTGCCTCACGCACTTCTTCTTCCATCTGCTCGATATATTGATGGGCGATTGTTAAATTAAGCTTGTACTTGCGAGCCTCGGAGAGAATATCTGCAAAAGATTTGTTAGCAAAAGACTGAAATTCATCCACAAAGAAATAGAAATTCGGCGCGGCCTTCATTTGCTCGGATTTAAGATCAGCACGAGACATAGCCGCGAGATATATTTTGGTTATGAGCATTGAACCCAAAAGCTTAGCATTGCCTTCCCCCACCAATCCCTTAGATAAATTCATAATGAGAATTTTTTTGTCATCCATTACCTTACGCAGATCAATAGTAGATTTGGATTGGCCGATAATATTTCGAATTAGAGGATTGGAAGCAAATTGACCGATTTTGTTTTGAATTGCAGGGGTAGCTTCTTGGGTATATCTATCGGTGTATTTAGTATATTCATCTACCCAAAAACTTCTCACCGCTACGTCTGTAATATTATCTACTACTTGTTTTCTAAAATCTTTGTCAGTATACATTCTGTTTACTCCGAGAAGCGTCGCGCCTGGAAATTCGAGGAGTGCTAAGAGTGTATTTTGCAAAATGTATGCCATTCTCGCCGACCACGCATCTGCCCAAATTTTTTCAAATGTGGCCATTAGTCCCGCGACAACCAAGTGCCTCTTGGATGGTCCAACGTCTTCCATAATGTTGAAAGAAATCGGATATTCCAAATCAAACGGCGCAAAATAAATTACATCTTTAATTCTAGATTCTGGAATATAATCCAAAAGTTTTTCGGCAGTACCACCATGAGGATCAATAAAAGCTATGCCATGGCCATTTTGTATATCCTGAATAGCCATGTTTTCAAGGAGGGTAGATTTACCCATGCCTGTCTTACCAATAACATACATGTGCTTCAATCTATCTTTAGCTTTTATGCCAAATCTTATTTTCTTATTCCTGGCATCAGTTTCGGCAAAGTAGGTGATTTGATTAGGATCATCCATCCCGTTTAGAAATAGGAAACTTCAAATAT
>CAZQKP010000059.1:0-2813 GCA_964594005.1 uncultured Candidatus Saccharibacteria bacterium | reverse complement strand
ATGGATCAAAATTCTCCTTTGGAAAAAATTTTTCGTCTCGTGCCTATACAAAAAAATGCCCTCTCTAAACTAAAAATCTCTACAATTGAAAACCTTCTTTATTATTTCCCCGTGCGTTACGGCGACACTAAACAAATAAAAACTATTGAAAATCTACAAAAAGGAGACGAGGCCGTTGTTTTCGGCAAAATCTCAAACCTTAAAACTATGAAGGCATGGGTCAAAAAAATTCCCATGTCGGAAGGCATGCTGGAAGACGAATCTGGGAAAATAAAACTGGTTTGGTTTAATCAGCCTTACATCGCCAAGATGGTTCACGATGGTCAGCTGGTTAGGGTTGAGGGTCGAGTGAGCGAGAAGCGAACGAAGATGCCGAGGACTGGCGAGGTATTTTATATGTCCAATCCCAAAATTGAGGCTATAAATAAGGTCCCTACGGCAGTTGGCGAGTCACTCTTTGGTGAAGACCATGACGAGCATGTGCTCTACCCTGTTTATCCTGAAAGCCGGGGCATAACCTCGAACTGGATTTACCACACTATTCAAAAAATTTTTAAAGCAGGCGTACTCGACAAAATAATTGACCCGATCCCAGATGAAATTCTAAAAAAATATAATTTGCCTGGGCTAAAAACAGCTTTGATTTGGATTCACACCCCCAAAACCGAAGCTAATGCTCTCTCCGCCCGCAAAAGATTTGCCTTTCAGGAAATATTTTTTATCCAACTAGAAAAACAAAAAGAAAAAAGGCTGTGGCAAAAGCAGAGTTCTTTCAAAATCGAGACAAAAGAAAAAGACATTGCTGATTTTGTAAAAAGATTTCCATTTGAACCAACCAAATCCCAAACTGATGCGATTAAATCCATCTCGACCGACCTGAAACGCGGCCATCCTATGTCTCGCCTGCTAGAAGGCGACGTGGGATCGGGTAAAACAGCTGTGGCAGCCACTACTATATATGCAACAGTTCAACAAAGGCCCTTCGACTCCGCTCAGGGCAACTTGCAAAGTTTTGGGAACCTGCAAGTTGCTTACATGGTCCCAACTGAGATCTTAGCCAAACAACACTATGAGAATTTTGTGGCTTACTTTAGCCATTTACCACTCAAAATCGGTCTGGTAACTGGGAGCGAATGCAAAATTTTTCCTTCCAAATCTGATCCTTCTAGGCCAACCAAAATATCTAAACCCCAACTCCTAAAATGGGTTGCGAACGGCGAAGTGCCGATTCTAATCGGCACACACGCACTAATACAAAAATCTGTCACATTTAAACATCTAGCTTTCGTGATTATTGATGAGCAACATAGATTTGGCACACTTCAGAGACAAAAATTGGCCAGTAAAAATTCTGTAACGCCACATTTACTATCTATGACCGCGACGCCAATCCCCCGCACGCTTGCCTTAACACTTTATGGCGACTTGGATATTACAGTTTTGGAAGGTATGCCGCATGGCAGAAAGCCAATCATCACCAAATTAATTTGGCCAAACCAACGAAAACAATGTTACGAGGAAATCCGTAGCGAATTAAAATCCGGCAGACAACTTTATGTTATTTGTCCGAGGATTGACGAACCAGATCCAACCAAAGAACTCGCAGTAATGGCAAAATCGGTAAAACTGGAAGCAGAAAGACTCAAAAAAGAAGATTTTCCAGAGTACTCGATTGATATTTTGCACTCCAAGATGACGCCTGTAGAAAAAGAGAAGGTTATGGGTGATTTCTCCTCGGGAAAAACCAAAATTCTATGTGCGACTTCGGTAGTCGAAGTCGGTGTAAATGTACCAAATGCGACCATGATAATAATCGAAGGCGCCGAAAGATTTGGACTCTCCCAACTTCACCAACTGCGAGGCCGAGTTATCCGTTCCAATCATCAGGCTTACTGCTATGTTTTCTCGGAAAGTCACAGCGGTAAAACTCGGGATCGCTTGAAAGCACTGACCACTGCGAAAAATGGTTTTGAACTCGCGGAGTTTGATCTCGCCCAACGTGGCGCCGGCGAACTTTACGGCAGAAAACAGTGGGGCATTTCAGATGTGGCCATGGAAGCAATAAAAAATATAAAAATGGTGGAAGCTTCTCGCGAAGAAGCAGCAAGAATCATTGAAACGGATCCAGATTTAAAAAAATATCCTTTGATCAAAAATTTTCTAGAGTCAAGAAAGGAAAAAATTCACTTTGAATAATTCGAAGGGCGAGCATGTCTCTCAATGCTCGCCCTTGGTTACCTACAGACCCGACATCTCGTAGGTCTCCAACTCAGCCACGTCCCAGGCCAGGTCATCCTGTTCATTCCAGACTCGATTGGGCCGAGCAGGCTCCGGCTTGGTCATCTCCCAGTAGAAACGAGCGACCTGGACGACAACCTGAAACCGATTGCCCTTCGCTTGGCGAAATTGCGCCGCTGCATCCTTGATTAGCTCCTTCGTTTGCGGTGTAAGAACGAGGTTTGTGCCCTCGATTACCCGCTTGAAATCGTCTTCACTCACTCTCCCCTTGTGGGGAAACTGAGCCAGGTTCTTGCAGAATCGTGCGGCTCCAGCCACCATTCAGCCCTCCCTTCTACCTCTTTATTAACTATATTCAAAAAGATTTTTGTGTAAAGGAAAATTTTAAGTAAATTGAAAGGCCCGCGAAATCAACTGCGGGCCCCTCGCGAGGCTAGTTCTTGTCGATGGATAAAACCACCCTTACAACAGCTTGCGTCGAGGGATGATCCGCCATAGCCTCGCCAGCATGGATGTCTTCAACGTTCGCGCCAATCTTCAAAACTGAGACTGCGACGCTGACGAGATTCATCCCA
>CAZQKP010000058.1:0-2863 GCA_964594005.1 uncultured Candidatus Saccharibacteria bacterium | reverse complement strand
TAACTACAGACGGTGGCGCCAGCGAGCTCTGCCGCCTCACTCTTCACCTCTCCGGTCGAATCTACACACCAATAATTATCCGTACCAATTGGAATTTTAAGTAGTGCATTTGCCGCCCAAGCATTATCTGTTGAATTACACCTTTGACTTACAGTAGCCCCAAGATCACCCCCCTCTGTGATTGCATTTATTATGGCGTTCATAACATTTGTGCTAGTACAGACGTTCGTATAATTCTGGCCATTGTTATCGTAAACAATTTCTGCTTGATTTCTTATTCCATTTAGATCTGCCTGAATTGTGGCATTAGCCCCCTTAGCTCTGGCAGTATTTAATGAGGCCAAAACTATTGAAGCCAAAATACCAATGATCGCAATAACTACCAACAATTCAATCAAAGTGAAACCTCTTTTGAAATTCATATTAAAATTAAATTAATTGACTACTTAAATTATACAACTATATAAATTATCTGAAAGTAAGTTATCTACTGTGCACCGAGAGCACTATTTGTATATTTGTTGGAAGCAGACCATAAAAGCCAGGAATTAAGCCCCACATCATAGGTCGCCTTGATTTGAGCCCTAACTTCGTCTGGCCCGTAATTTGCCCCTAAATCAAAGTCTTGGAGCCATGGGCGCAATTTCGCTTTGTAGTTTAGCGTGGTGGTTGCGGTAGTACTAGATGCTAGCGGACCATCCATCTTATTTGCCCTAACCACCGCGGATTCCATGGCATAATGAATCACATCGTAAGGATGCTCCGCAGGATTTTTGAATCCAATAAAGGTTGGCGGGTAGTGCGAGGGATAAACCATTGGCGCAATGTAGTCAAAATAAGGCAGAGCATTTTCCAAAACTTGACCAATGCCCATGTCAGAATTGGCAGATGTGGTCATACCAAAAAGATCCGCAGATGTTTTAAGCCCCGTACCCTGTAACTGACTATTTAGATACTCAAAGAAATTTTTTAAAACGATCGACTTGGGGGTTGTGCTAGAAAATGGATACGAAATATTTTCCATATCGCCGTCTGAAGGAAACCTAATGTAATCAAAGTTAATTTCGTCAAAACCAATTTTGTGAGCCTCTTTGGCAATAAGCACAATATAATCCCAGTATTCTTTGGACCCCGCATCAATCCAAGAAATCCCTTTACGATCTTTCCAGATCTCGTCACCTTTTAAATTTTTCACTGCCAGATCCGGGCGATACTTTACAAAATATGCATCCTGAAAAACTGCCACCCGCCCGATTACATAAATTCCTTTTTTGTGGAGACTTTCAATAAATTGCGGCATATCTGGCACACGCACTTCTTCTGAGCCAAAGGATTTGAGAATTGGATTATAAACAGGAAAAACAATCCGCCCGCTGTAATCTTTTATATCTATGACTAAACTATTTAATTCTGTTTGATCGATTAAATTAACCAACGGCTCACGCAAATCTTTTCTAGAAGCGGTCCAACTGGTCATGTATATCCCCTTCACTTGTGCAGGAGTTTCTACATAAGTCGGTACAAAAGTAACCTGGGCTAGCGTTGTGCTCGCTACCGCTTGAGCCAGAGATTTATTTTGAGTAAAAGAGTAACGACTACTAAACGCCCAAGGTAAAATTACAAAAGATAGTAAGGCCGTCAGAATAATTAGACATAGAATTCCTATGTTTAATTTATTTTTATGAAAAAGCTCCACCATATTACTCTGCTTTATTTCCTGACTGTTGAGGCAAATCTTTTTCTATTTTTGGCTTACGACGACGCGGTTTTGGAACTACTACTGGCTTAGAAACTCCTTCTTCAGCTGGAACTTCCGTCGGCTCAGAGATTAAGGACTCATATCTCTGGGGTTCTTGGATTGGTTCTCTCTCTAATGCAGGGACAGGATTAATTGGCGATGTAAATTTTTCCTTTTTTGGTCTAGGTCTAAAGGTTCTTTTAGGTAATGTAATGGTTACGGATAATAAGGATAAAGCCAGACCTGAAAAAATTGTTAAAGTCACTTTCCAGGAAGTTGGTACTCCCAAAAAAGGAATTAGGAGAATGAAAATACCCAAAAAAAACGTGCTCCTGCGATTAATCATTAGACTATTATACACAAAAAATTTTGGCCAGGAAATTATTTTTCTAGAATCGGAGTTAAATGTTCGGCTTGCGATCTAAAGTTAGAAATTTTCCTGTAAATTACAGCGTGAGTTAGAGATAAAAATGGTACAGATATAATGAGACCGAGACCAAAAGGAATAAATGAAACTATTATAATAATCCCAGAGAAAAGGAAAAACCAAAACAATTTCCAACTAAAACCTTTGGTTAAGTGCCAACTTTCCTTAACAGCCGGCCAAGCGTCCAACTTTTTATCTAGAATCAAATAAATTGCCATTGAGGTTCTTAACACAACAATTATCCCTGGGATAATCAGTAAAATTAAGCCAATCAAAGTAAAAAATCCGATAATGATAGTCGCCCATAAAACCGAGAGAAAAAGACCAACACTTGATTTAAAATTATCAACTTTAGGACTCTGACCGGAATCAATTAGTAACCCTATACGACGCATACCTATGTTAAACAGCATACCCAAAATAAATGAAGCTAAACCAATAAAAAGACCAGAGAAACCGGACGTGGTTTGTTTTAAAATAAAATAAATGACAAAGAAAACAAATGTGGAAAGAGCCAAGAATTCAATGTGCTTTTCTGTATTACGCCAGCCCTGCTTGAATGCTTCCTTAAGTGAAAAAGTTTGCATGAAGTAATTATAACATGATTGTGAAAACTAAAGGTTTTTGATATATTCTCACTACTTGCGCGTGTAGCTCAGTTGGTAGAGCACACCACTGATACTGGTGTGGTCCCAGGT
>CAZQKP010000057.1:0-2920 GCA_964594005.1 uncultured Candidatus Saccharibacteria bacterium | reverse complement strand
AATATAAGTTTTTGCTGTGGAGTATTGTTTAGTTTGAGAATGTAAAATAGTAGATCTCTATATGGATAAATCGGAATCAATCCTTTTTGGGTAAGTGTTTTTAAATAATCTTCCAATATCTCGGCGCTTGGTCTAATTAACGGCAACGAAGGAATCTCGGCCAGATGGATAGAAATATTTTTTCCTTGGGCGCTTTCATTTTTGGTTAGAATAACATCGATAATATCGATCAGCCGCTGATAAGGGCTTTGGTTAATATTCATAGTAATTTTCATTTGGCTTAAGTTATTAAAACCTAAGCCCCCGATTTGCCTCTTTTTTGGATTATATCAATTTTTTAAGTGGAAGTTATTTTAAAGCTAATTTCCAGTCGTGTTTTTGCCATTTTTGCATAGTTTCCACACTGTATTATGCAAAAAATGGACTTTTTGCATACTGTAATATGCAAACGACAAAATTTAGTGAATTGAACCCATTTTCTACCCCTCATTCACTAAATTTCACTCTATACTCTTAAGCGCGATTTCTTAACTGGCTACTGCAGTTATTGCCAACATTGATCACTATGCATTAATTTAAGCCAAAGGATAGAAAAATTCTAGTCTTCAGCTTTTTTGTTGAAACGTTTGAAGTATTGATCAATTTCACCTCTAAGTTCGATACCTACACGCTCGAAACAATCGAGTAAGTCTTTATAGGTATTTTTACCACCTAGAAAATCCCAGAATTCATCAGCAACCTTAAGTTCGTTTTCTAAATCCAGCATTCCTCGCATTGTCCAGCGAGTATAGGGTTCTGGTTCGTAAGGGTTATAAGGAATAGCAATAAAAGTGTTTACTTTTGCATCCGGTTTATTTGCCAGGATAACAGCAACCCATTCTAACAAGGTACGCTTAAATTCTTTAAAACCGCCGGCGTTTGGTTTTGCTGTTTTAATGTCAAACAAGAAAAATTCTCCATCTTTTGATTCAAACATTAAATCAACTTTTGTTGGCTTAACGGTTATCATTTTTCCGGTTCTACAAACTTTTCTGATTCTTTCAATCTCATCTTTTTTATTCGGAGTGGCCACTGCCGTGGTAAGCCCATCTATAATTTTTTGGATTTCTGTCTGCGCCGCAGAGCTAATTTGCTCACCAGCTGTTGCCTGAGCAGCTGCCATTTTGAAATTCTTTTGTGCTAAAGCCAGTGCCACCGGTTCGAAAATACTTGATCCAAAATTTGTATTGAGCGAATGAATAAAGGCATACAAAGCCAGTCTATCTTTGCCAAGTAATCTAGTATGAAATGGCATCGAAGCTGGCTCAGGTTTGTAGTTCTGAAATTTATTACGAAGGCTTGCTTTTAAAACTTCCTCAACATTATTAACTTGTTCTTTTGACAGTGCCATAAAATTAAATTGATTTTAAATGAAAAATTATTTCTGAATAAGGATTACGATCACGTTCTGTTCTGTTTAGGACAGGTCGCTTGAATTGATTTACAATTTTCATTCCCGATTTCTCTGCAATTTCAGGGTAAAGATTGTATTTATCGTTTGCGACGAGAAAAACATCGTAACTTTCTTTCAAAAACTTTTTACAGTTATTAAGTACATTAGCAATTCCTTCGACATAGGATCGCCGTGCCTCTAATCCTTGACCTTTATAAAGGGGACCAATTTCCAGATCGTCTTGACGTTTAAATCCAAGAAGATCATAAGCATAAGCATGTTGCTCGTGGTAGTCTATTTGCCCGACATATGGCGGTGAACAAAAGATGCCTGAAATTTTTTCCTTCTTAAGCAATTTACCGAATTCTGGATTTTGCTTTTCCACTTTTTCAAAGATATTCACCTCTCTTGAATCGCCAGCTATTGCAGAAAAGTGAACAGGCTTTCGTAACCTATCAAATTCTTTAATGCGATTCAGAGTATCGAAGGCATAGCGGTTGAGCATTGTTTTGATGGAGAAAAGCAGCTTGCAGATTTTTTTATGTTTATAGCAATAATACGTCCTAAGTTGTGGCACTTTTAGTGTGGCCAAATCGCTGTGTGTCGTTGCTCGGCATGATCTAATTGTTCTGCTTAAAATAAGTGCCAGAATTTTTCTCGTTTTAACATCCTTTTCTTGTTTAATCGCTTTAAATACATGATCTATCTCTCGACGCACGTTATCCATAAACCAAATATCGAGGAAGGAGATAGATTTGTCCTGCTTGAGTTTAATTGAGTATTTTTTGAGCAGTTTTTGATAAACTGGCAAAAACTCCTTTTCTTTTTCAGTGGCAAATTTATTTTCGTTAAAACTTCCCTGATTAATTTTGTACTTGAAGTCATAACCTGGAAAATGTACTCCGTTAAACTTTGCAAGTTCGACTAAAAGCTCATTCTCAAATTCTTGAATTTTATTGTCGTGTTCGAACGTATCAAGAGAGGTCAGCATTTTTTTAATTGCTTTTTGCAAGTATTCGTTGTCGTAACGCGTTGCCTTACAACCTGCAATCATGCAATTAAACTCGGATACATCTATGCCGACAGAGTGAATACCCATCTCCAATGCCTGAATAATTGTTGTTCCAGAGCCTAAAAAGGGATCAAGGATAATATCTCCTGTTTTGAAGTAGACTTCTTTTTTGAAATCATCCGTGTGTGTATCTACAAAATACTCAACAAGTTGAGGAATATATTTTCCCTTGTATGGGTGAAGCCGATGTACATGTTTTGTGGTGTCCTTTTCTCGGAGATTATCAAAAGATAGTGTCCAGTTTAAATCATTGCCAAGATTTTTCTTCCAGCTAATTTCACGTCTCCCATTGTAAGATTGATAATATTTTTTGAGATCGTTTAAATCAACAAGAGTGGAACCATTCTCTCCATGCTTTTTCACTTTGCCGTATTGAACAAGGTAGGAAATATTTGTAGGCGACACGTCTTTTTCAA
>CAZQKP010000056.1:0-3059 GCA_964594005.1 uncultured Candidatus Saccharibacteria bacterium | reverse complement strand
CTAAAGAATTATTATGTCTATTAATTCCGTAAAGAATGCCTTCGTTGGAGCTTAAGTCAAAAGAAATAAAGGGGAAAGAAGTGGAAAGAGGTGCAGTATCCATAGGAGTGTGGACTTCTATTAAGTCTAAACCATAGGGATTGCAGGAAATGAATCCTTCTTTTTGTTTAAAGAGCGCAGGCTTAATATAAATAAGCCTTGATTCAAAAATGGATCGAAGCGTGAGCTCGGTATCACGTAACGCTTTTTCAGAAGTTTCGTAGACTGTGATATAAAGCCCAAAGCGAAACATTTTTTCTTGGGCCGTCATTAAATTATCTCGTAAATTTTCAATATCTTTGTAGGCAGTTTCCAATTGTGGATCACGGATGAGACCCTTGTCTTGCCTCTCTAAAATTTCAGAAGAAACTTCAGTAAGTTTTTTTCTTAATCTTTTTAAAATCACTTCAGAACTAATCGGATGGACAAAAAAAGAAATGTCCATGGGCGTATTTAAATCAATGACAGGAGAAAACCAACCCGTGTTTAAATATCTTGGATAGGAAAAGACAAAGAAGGACTTTGCAAAACGTTCGCCTAACTTAATGTGGTCTTGCAAGACGCCAATATACGGAGGTGCAATAATATCTTTTACATCAAAAGCTTCCTCTTGGAATATCTTTTCATCGGTGTCTTGTTTTTTGCCGAAAAAGGGAAGCTCCATATTATTTTAAAAGCTCGGGGAGAATTTCAGGGTAGTATCCAATTTCTGCCTGGTCTGGATGGTGAATAGACCAGAATAGCTCGATAAGTTCTGGAGTTGTCAGAGGAACTGCTTCTAATCCGCAGCGGCGTAGTCCCATGGCCACATATTCCATTCTCTGCCAGAGTTGAGTTTTACATTTTTGGAAATCGTCATCCTTCATAGGAGCAGCATTACCCGATTGCCCTAACAACCCCCCCAGTTGGGACTTTGCGGCCTTTACACCTAAAATTTCTGCTAAGTTGTAAGGGACCACCACATAAAAGTTTTTGGTCATTACCATATCCCCTACTACCATGGTTTTGATGAATTCACGATAAGCGGTGGTTTGCCTTCTCAATAATTCGTTGGTTTGTTTTTCTTCTAAGTCTTTTAAGCTGTCTAAGTAAGGCGTAATGTTAATATTTCTTGATTGAATGACAATCTGACAAAAGAAATCCAATGAATTTAAGAAGTTTTGGAAGGCATAAATAATAGCCGTCTGTTCTTCTTCAGATTTTAAAGCAAAATTTAACGAGGAAACAATCAACACTCCGCGAATGGAGTTGTTTTTCAACAATAAAATCCCCTCCCTGATATCTTGTATTTCTAAAAATGCTTGTGTGGCTGATTCTGGCATAAAAAGAAATTTCTAATTCTCTAATTTTAAATTTCTAATGTGGTGTTTAACTTTGAGTTCTTATTTTGTTATCTAAGGTGTTAGTGATTTTCTGAAAGATTAGGTGAAACTCATGAGCCTCCCTGGATAAAACTTTTATTTTCTCTTCTAATTCTGGATGGCATCTTTTTAGCAATCTCAGCCAATATTTTGTTTCATTTGCTTCCTTCTTTGATATATAAATTTTATTTCTGAAATCCCTTTTTGAACTTGAAGCATTAGCTTCATGGTAATTTGCTCCAATAGAAGTACTTGCTCTAATTAATTGTATAACTATATTATAGTCTATTTCGTTTCTTTTAATATTTTTTATAAAATCTATAACGTTTTCTGAAAACTTAACAGTTCTTTCTTCTAAGTCATAGTGCTTATTTGAAAATTCATTCATTAACTAGAAATTAGAAATTGAAAATTATAAATTTACAAGGATTATTTCGTTTTCATTTCTACTTGGGTTCTGGTGCGTTTGAGCTGGCTCATTTGCGCTTGCAATACTGGCCCTTGTTCAATTTTTTTAATATGGGTGCGCTGAATTGGCTTAAAAGGATATGGAGATTCTGTCTTTCTCCAGACATAGTTTTTGCCGCCAATAGCAAATCCAATAGACCCTAAAATAAGATCTAACAATGGCACGCCATTAATGGAAATAAAGGCCAGCGCAATGCTGCCAATGGCGATGATGCCAGCAACTAAATAGAACAAAATTTTAGGCAGTAAAAAGTAGAGAAAAAAGCAAATGACGCCCGCTCCCACCAAATAAAAAAACTGGCGAAATGAGATAAAAAAAGCTATCTTTCCCTCTTGCTCAATAAACTGGGGAATAGGATACTGTTCCATTGGATCATTATATCACAAAAATATTCCTTCAAGACTCTTAGTTATTAACAGGGAAAGAATACTCTAAGATATTGACAAATAGTATTTTATGTTATATAATTAAGATATAGGAACTTGAAAAATATAGCCGTTTTACGGGGTTCCCCGTACGGCTATTATCCTCAATTCGACGTGTAAGGAGATTTAAGATGGTCTGGGCCATTATTGCGACGTTACTGCTGACGGGCGCGCTCGCGTTTGGTATCTTTTGGGGAGTGTATCTTTTAGCACTCAACAACATCTTCTTTACCATGGTCAACGAGGGGACCTCAAAAAGCGTGGTACTTTTTGGCAAGTATTACAAAACACTGCTTGCTAAAAAGGGCTACAAGCTTGATGCTGAGGTAAACCTCGTGCCTCTGGAAACAGGAGATGCAGAACGTTCAAGCGGGCTGCGATGGGTCGGGATTTGGCCGTTCTTCCAGGTGTATATTCGAGTGATGAAGTTTAAAAAATCATTACCCGATGGCACTTATGAAGATCGTGCTGATCAAGGAACAGATTTCCTTTTAACCGGAACCCAATACGCCTACGCTTTGTTGTTTGACAGTTGCGAAGATCTCAATAAGCTTCCTTTGAGCGGACTCATGACAATGACCGCTCAAATCGTCAATCCTTACAAGGCACTGTTTTTGGTGAAGGAATGGTACGACGCAATGGTGTCTCGAGTTTTGCCAGAGGTGCGAGATTTTATCTCAAGTCACACCTTCGATCAGATCATCAATGATCCTGGCACACAACTCGATACAGAGGTCTTCAAAAAGCTTCATCAACCAACACCCC
>CAZQKP010000055.1:0-3112 GCA_964594005.1 uncultured Candidatus Saccharibacteria bacterium | reverse complement strand
TAACTGGCGGTGTGGCTGTGATTAAGGTTGGTGCAGCGACAGAAACAGAAATGAAATATTTGAAATTGAAAATTGAAGATGCAGTGAATGCAACAAAGGCTGCGATTGATGAAGGCATAGTCCTGGGTGGTGGAGTTGCCTTGGTTAAGGCATCCCAAAAAGCTCGCGGTAATTTAATAAAAATAAATAACGAAACTCCTGAATTTAAAACTGGTTACGAAATTATCCTAAATGCATGCGAAGTGCCTCTTAAGCAGATTGCAATAAATGCTGGGAAGGGGAACGGGGCGGCTGTGGTAGAAAAAGTGAAAAAATCCAAAGGCAACTCTGGCTACGATGCTCTAAAAGACGAGATGGTCGCGGATATGTTTGTCTCTGGCATAATCGATCCTGTTAAAGTTACTCGAACTGGTCTTCAAAATGCTTCGAGCGCATCTGCGATTCTCCTTACAACCGAAGTAGCGGTTACGGAAGAGCCAAAAGAAGAAAAATCAGCTCCAGCAGGTATGGGTAGTATGGACTACTAGAAAAAAAGTAGTATAATTTGGATGTTATTAACTAACAAAAAGAAATGTTTGAATCATCACATCGCGAGAAATATGATGCAGCTGATGGGAAGATAATGGCAGCCAGGGAGCTTGCTGGGGAAGCAAGAAGAGCGCTTGAGCAATCACTTGAGCTGGGTGATAAGATTCCTGCTTTTGAAACAGCAAGAAGATATCAAGAGGTTGCTGATGCCTATCGAGTTATTGCTGATGCAGAAGCTAAAAGAGACAAGATACTTGGCCAAGCACAAGAAGATGCAACAGGGATTGACGAAAGACGTGAGGACGCATTGGAGGAATCAAGGTAATTTAATAATAAAAATAATATGGAACCACAAGCAACAAATTTTTGGCAAAGAAACAGGGTTTGGATAATAGTTTTGGTTGTCGTTTTACTTATTGTCGGCTGGGCAGTATCAACATACAACTATTTTGTCCGTGCAGGTGAGCAGATCACAGCACAGTGGGCCCAAGTGGAAAACCAATATCAAAGGCGTTTTGATTTGATCCCAAATGTAGTCAACACGGTAAAAGGCATAGCAAAACAAGAGCAAACAGTTTACGGTGAAATTGCAGAGGCCAGGACGAGATACTCCGGAGCTACTACAGCCGATCAAAAGGCTGCCGCTGCTTCTCAAGTTGAGTCAGCTCTCGGGAGGCTCTTGGTTATTGCAGAAAATTATCCGACACTCCAGTCCAGCCAGTCTTTTAGAGATTTAACAGTAGAGCTAGAAGGAACAGAGAATCGAATTTCAGTCGAAAGAATGAAATACAATGATCTGGTGCGAGTGTACGACACAAAAGTAAAAACTTTCCCAACCTCAATTCTCGCAAAGATGTATGGTTTCCAAGTTCACGAGTATTTCAATGTTCCTACTGAAAACCAGCAAGCTCCAAAAGTAAATTTTTAGTTAAAATTTCTTTTTCGCCACAACTTTTTCTGGGCACGGGATAATTTTGGGCTCAAAATTTTCCTCCTGCTCCGCCTTCACGGCGTCCGCAGAGTCCCATAAAAAATTATGGCTCAACGAAATTTATGAAACGTATCCTCATTTTATTTCTTCTCCTACCTTCGCTGGCTCTAGCTTTCACTGTGCCAACCCGCCCAACTGGTTTTGTGCAAGACTATGCAAAGATGCTTTCGCCAGATCAGGTAAACCAACTGGAAACGAAACTAGAGGCTTACGAAAAACAAAGTACGAATGAAATTGCGGTTGTAACTGTGCCGTCGCTCGACGGTGAACCAATTGAAAATTTAGCTCAGGAAATTTTTACACATTGGGGTATAGGAAAAAAAGACAAAAATAATGGAGTACTGCTTCTTATTTCTCTTTCTGATAGAAAAACTCGTATCCAAACTGGTTATGGAGTAGAGGGCGAACTAACTGATGTCGGGACGTCATACATTCAAAGTGATGTTATCGCTCCAGCTTTTAGGCAAGGGGACTACTATGGAGGAATAAATGGCGCGGTGGATCAAATGATCTCTGCTTTGGGTGGCAATGAAATTGTGCCGCAGGACTATAACAATAATTCTACAGATTATTTGGGAATAATTTTCTTTGTTGTTGTAATCTTTTTGCGTTTATTCTTAGCTCCACTTTTAGGCAGGACGAAATCTTGGTGGTTCGGTGGTGTTTTGGGAGGTGTAATAGGTATTGCATTGTGGTGGTTTGTGGCATTTAGTTTGTGGGCCGTATTAGCTCTAATTCTGATAGGACTTTTTCTCGATTTTATATTCTCAAAAAACTATAAAAGATACAGCGGCCCAGGAGGTTGGTGGGGTGGCTTTGGCGGCGGGTCAGGCGGTGGAGGAGGTTTTGGCGGCTTTGGAGGAGGTATGTCAGGTGGTGGAGGGTCGTCCGGCGGCTGGTAGTATATTGTCGTGCTAAAATATTTCTATGCAAGACAGAGACAATCTCCTTAAAAAAATTGCGGAGCTAGAAGAAAAAATATCTCGCCTTGAACAAGATCTAGTTCACGACAAATTAACTTCACTTAAAACTCGGGCTTTTTTTGAAGAGAAATCAAAAAACTACCTGGACGATTCTAAAAAGATTTCGGAAAAAAGAAAAAATCTGCCAACTTTTTCTGACTTCAGTTTAATTTTTTTTGACATTGATCATTTTAAAAAAATAAACGACACATACGGACATCTCGCAGGTGATGAAGTTTTGAAAAGTGTGGCCAAAATTATAGAGAGCCATGTTCGAGCCAAAGATATTGTGGCACGTTGGGGCGGGGAAGAGATTGCGGTCTTGCTTTTAGGTGCCGACGAAAAGCATGCCAAGATAAAGGCAGATGAGATAAGAGTGGCAATTGAGGATTTCAAATTTGAAGGTAAAGAAAATGTCTCGGTGACGGTGAGTGCAGGAGTTTCTAGTTTCGACGAAGGCCTAGATCAAAAAGCAATACTGGAGAGAGCAGACCAGGCTTTATACAGAGCAAAAAACGATGGTCGTAATCAAGTTGTGGCTTATTCGCAATTAGGGGAGTAAAATATTTGTATGAATGAACCAGCTGATCCTCGTGTGCACTTTGTGGTAGTCACTGGAATAGTAGTGAAG
>CAZQKP010000054.1:0-3130 GCA_964594005.1 uncultured Candidatus Saccharibacteria bacterium | reverse complement strand
CTGAAGGGGCCAAATCGCGAGATAAGCGAGGAGGCCCTTTTTCAATATACGAACCAAGTGGAAAAATGAACTTGTAATTTGAAGGACGTGGTAGAATTAATGCGGAGGTCAGGGTGGAGAAAGAAAAACCCGCCGACGACAAGAAGAAGTCAGATGTGAGAACTACCGGAGGATTTGGGCGCAGTGTCCGCACTAAAAAACCTCGCCCCTTTGCAGAGAGGGTGGCTAAGGGAGCAAGGGACACCCGCATCAACCAGGTCCCGGAAAGAGATCGCTACTGACTTGATAGGTAAAGGTCGGCTGCAACGTGTAGCCGGCCTTTCATTTGACAGAATATATTTTTATATGTATTGTGTAATTAGAGGAGGGACGCAAGCATGCCGAGAAACTTCGCAGCAAAAAAGAAGCGCAGGAAAGGCAAGCCGTGGCAAAAGAGCAAGGACCCAAGGCCGACTGGCCGGCGAGAACCCCGGCATCGTCGTGGTCGTGCGGACATCGGTAGAGCAAGCCGCCACAACGACATCGATACCGGGGAACGAGTCGACGAAGATCCCGACGACGAACTTGGTCGACTCCCGGCTTCGATCAGGGATTCGATCTCGAGCATGAGCCTCGACGACAAACAAGGTGGACTCGCTGCCAAAATGCGTGGCGATGAGTAACGAGAAGGGGCTGGCGACGTGCCAGCCCTCGATCATTTTCTATATTGTTTCATTATATTTGCCTCAATCTCTTCCCTATTGCCGCCGTATGTCACAAAAGAAAGTTGTTTTAAAGTTTCAATCTGCGATGGATTACCTTTTGGTGCAGGGTTGGCCTTCATGTTAAATGCTTTGGCTGGTTTACCGTTAACTAGCATTTTTATGTACGCATTGTAGTTATCTATATTCATAATATCTTTGGCTGTAAACACCGGAGAAAATTGTTTTTCTAAATATTCAGCGTCTTCTGCGCCCACCCGATAAGAAATAATTGAACCAACGTTACCAAAGACTGCATCGCGGATGTCTTCTTCTAATTGGGCGATAAATTGATGCGCAATGTTTAGAGAAAGCTTATATTTGCGAGCCTCGGACAAAATCGTTGCAATAGAATTGGTTGTAATGTTTTGGAATTCATCAATATAAAGATAAAAAGGCGCAAAATCTTTGCCAACTAAATCTACACGGGAAAGTGCAGCCATTAAAATTTTACCAACCAAAATAAGACCAATTAGATTTGCGTTTATATCGCCTAGCCTGCCTTTGGACAGATTAACCAAAAGGATTTTTTTGCTGTCCATTACATCCCGAAAGTTAAAAGAAGATTTTTCCTGCGCGATAATCGGTCGCATAATATCGTTTGCCAAAAACACATCAAATTTACTCGTGATATAGGGCACAATATTGGCGAGCGCTGCATCCCCTCCGGCTTTTTCCGCCACTTCTGTCCAGAACTGATGCACCACTGGATTGCGACATTTGGAAAGTTTGAGATGACGGAACTCTTTATTGGTCATCACCCGTGAGACATCAAGGAGGGTTGAACCAGAGTCCGGATCCTCAATAACTAGCATTGTTGCATTTCTAAAATATTGCTCGAACATTGGACCCAAAGCCTCTGGCACTTTGCCGTAAAGTTTTTGAAAGATACTAAAGAGCTCGTTTACCACAAAAGTCTTTTGCTCTGGGAAATTTCTGTCGTATTCCAACATGTTTAAAGCCATGGGGTGTTCAGTGTGACTCGGATCAAAATAAATTAAATCTTTATACCTTTCTTGGGGCACATTAGCCAAAATCTCGATCACATCTGTACCATGTGGATCAATAAAACAACAACCATGGCCTTGCTGTATATCCTGAATAATCATATTTTTTAGGAGCGTGGTTTTACCTGTACCTGTCTGTCCGATAGTATAAGTGTGTCTCAAGCGATCTTCGGGAGCCATGAAAATTTTAGTGTCGGTGCCACGGTACATATTTGTACCAAGTAGAATTCCTTGAGTACCCATATCTGCTGGAGCCGGTGCAGAAATAGCTTGGGATTGTTTTAATTGCGGGGTTGGAGCAAGGGTGGAGGTATGGAAATGAATAAGAGTAGTTATTTCGTGAAGATTTAATGGTAGTAGTTCATCCGCGTTGTAAGACCGGAACGCAAAATCATTAAGCATTTCCTTCAGAGCTCCCTTCTCTAGTCTCTTTGTTTTGAGCCCATTTGCAACCGGATCAGTAAATTGATTAAAACTAGACTCTAGCGACACCAAAATCTTTTCCGCCTCAATTCTGGATGCGGCCGAGGCAACCAAACGTATGTTTGTAGCAACAATAGGGCTGCCGATTTTTTGTTTAATCTTTTGAATAGCTTCTGTATCAACTGGTTTTTTATCTTCTTCTTTTTTAACAGGCTTAAATAAAGAAAACATTTCTTTTTTAAACCCGCCTGCAAAAGTCTCCGGCAGATTAATCGCGTCCTTGGTCTTCTCTCCTTTTTCAATTAGCTCAATCGCATATTCGTATTTTTTATTAAAATAATCTCCACTCGGAGCAAAAATCACCTGGATCGCTGCACCTTCGCCATCTTTTTGTAACTTAGAAAAACTATTCAAAATTACATTCATGGGGTCATGGTCAAATGATTCGTATGTTTTAAATTGATACACCGAATTGTTGGTGGACTCCAGAACCGAACCAACCGAGACTCCGTCCGAGTTAAAAACATTGTAGTCAGAAGTTACTTCCGTTAAAACTGCATTGTGAAAGACGGAAATGATTTGTTTTTCAAATAGCTGTTTGTATTTATCTGGTACACCTACATAGTATACGAATTGATTGGAGCCGTTTGGGTTAGCGATCTCCAGCACAATATAATTTTCTTTATAATTTCGAGTTTCGTCCTTGGAAACCACGGAAAGCATGCCAGAGAGAAATTGTTCCATGTTGGAAATAATTTCCTTGAGTGGTTTAGATTTCTCTTTTTCGTCTCCGGATTTGTCCTCTGGCAAAACCACCTCGTACAAAGTCATATTGATACCCTTAAATTCCCTTTTGTTTGTATCAATTGTTTTATCGTAGCCTTGTTTTACGTATTGGACCAAAAAACGATGAAAATCATCCTCCAAATGAGGGTCCTGAAAGCTCTCTAAAACCGACAT
>CAZQKP010000053.1:0-3154 GCA_964594005.1 uncultured Candidatus Saccharibacteria bacterium | reverse complement strand
TGTCAAGATCGATGAACTTGATTTCGAACTCCTCCGCTCCCTAGGGGATCCGCTTCAGTGTCCAAGGAAGTTCCTTGGCCAGGATTACTCTCGTCTCCTTATTCAGCTTCCGCATAACTTCTCCCCAGCAGGCATCACGCTGCATTAAAGAAATGTGGCATCACACCACAATCCTCGGGTTTATGCCGAGCAGCACGTTCGTGTGTGCTCCAACATCTGACTTGAATATACAACAATATTTATTTATGTCAAAATATTACTAATGAATAAAAAGCACATACTTTTATCTATTCTTATTATAATGCTCGTCTACCCTATTGAAGCGATTAAAAATTGGCAAGCTGAGATTTAGACAACAATTTAGGGCGGGTGCCGAAGCAACCCGCCCAGTTGAACTGTCTTTCTCTCACAGGAGAGCACTCGTTTCGCAAGACCGGATTGACAACCCGGCTTCCCTGCGTCGACCCAAGGTATTGTCGCTGTTGTCCTGACAGCGATCCAGTGGGAAGTTCTGGACACGATAGTGAACTTATTCATCCCACCTCAAAGGCCTCTTGCGTGACAGGCATTCGTCACTTAGCTTTTTCCCTCAGTTAATGCAATCAGAGGAGACTGGAGTCCAGTTCAGTACCTCCACTCCTATTTGCCTGCGGGGCTGGCACTCGGCTACGCGCGCTGTCTGAGAATGTTGGACACATCCTCCAGTGCGCGCTCCGGGGTGGCTCGAGTTGGTGGGGATGGGCACTCTAGCGCCCTTGTCACCAACTGTCATCGCCATCTCTGGCCAGCCCCTAAAATACAATCGCCCCTCAGCCCATGAGGCGACCGTCCCGATCCCCTAACTACCTTTCGGTAGTTGACTTTCCTGAACCTGCATAGAGCCTTTGCAGTCGGAGACACCCGGGATGCATCTCCAATTTTGATTTTTGGGCTCATCTAGAAAAAGTCACCTACTTCGGCATCGGGTCACCCTCCTTGTTATGGTCACTAGCCTTAATGCCTCTGGGCTGTGAACTCTATAGGTACTATACCAGGCATTAAAATGTCTGTCAAGTTATATATCGAGAGTTGCTTTCGTAGCATTCGACTGAATAAAACTTTTTCTAGACGGCACATCTGTTCCCATAAGTACATCGAATATTTTGTCAGCAGAAACTGCATTTTCTATTGTCACTTGCTTTAGAACACGAGCTTTTGGATCCATAGTTGTTTCCCAAAGTTCTTCTGAGTTCATCTCACCAAGACCCTTGTAGCGCTGGATTGAAATCTTTGGTGTCTTCGTTTTTGAAGCTTTTGTCTCAGCTTCTTCAGCCTCTTCGGATTCTTCGGCTTCATTTGTTTCAGGAATAATTTCCTCAGTCGCCTTTATGCCATTCTTTTTCTTAAAAGACTCCATTTCGTTCTCGGTGTAAACATAATGAAGTTCCTTGCCCATTTTTATTTTATAAAGTGGTGGCTGGGCAATATAAATGTATCCGCCATCAAGAAGTGGTCTGAAGAATCTGTAGAACAAGGTCAGGAGCAAAGTTCTAATGTGTGCGCCGTCCACATCCGCATCCGTTGCAATAATTATTTTATGATAGCGAAGTTTTGAAATATCAAATGTATCCCCTATTGCGGTACCCAAAGCGATAACTAGATTTTTTATTTGTTCTGACTCCAGCATTCTATCCAAACGTGCTCTTTCAATATTTAAAATCTTGCCTCGCAGTGGGAGTATCGCCTGAGTTTTTCTGTCCCGACCAGTTTTGGCAGTACCGCCCGCTGAATCTCCCTCCACGATAAAGAGTTCCGACTCCTCCGCAGATTTTGACTGGCAATCAGCTAATTTGCCCGGGAGTGTCATGCCTTCCAAGGCTCCCTTTCGCAAAACAGAATCTTTAGCGGCCTTGGCAGCTTTTCTCGCTTTTAGGGCAAGAATAACTTTGTTTATAATTGCGCGCGCATCATCTGGATTTTCCTCCAGAAAATCGTTAAATGCTTCACCAAAAACAGTGCTGACCGAGGTCTGAGCTTCAACAGAACCAAGCTTGCCTTTTGTCTGACCTTCAAATTGAATCTCTCGCAATTTAACTGAAATAACAGCAGTCAAACCTTCCAAAACATCTTCGCCTGTAAAATTATCCTCACTCTCTTTAATTAAATTATTCTTGCGACCATAAGAGTTAAGTGTTCGAGTCAGTGCAGTTTTAAAACCAGTTACATGGGTGCCACCTTCAGGATTGTGGATGTTGTTAGCGAAAGCCAAAAGCCTCGATGAAACTTCATCAACATACTGCAGAGCAACTTCTACCGACTCATAATCATTAGTTTTCTTTTCTACATAGAAAATATTTTTGTGAAGTGGCTTAAGCGAGGCATTGTAGAATTTAACCAAAGAAAGAAGGCCTCCCTCAAAGTAGAAGGACATGGATGGAATATCGAGGCCAAGTTCTGAAATTTTAAGTACATCATCATCCTTTATTTTGCCTGTGTATTCGCGCGCATCATTTACCGTAATTCGCATGCCCTTAACCAAGTAGGCTTGCTGGCGCATGTGATCCACAATTTTATTAAAATCAAATTTTATTTCTGGGAAAATAGATTTGTCAGGTTCGAATGTAACTATAGTACCGGATAGTTTAGTCGTACCAATTTTTTTAACCGATGCTTTCTTCTTACCTTGTGCATATTCTTGAACATAAATCCCGCCATCTTTGTAAACCACTACTTTACAATAAATAGAAAGCGCGTTAACCACTGATGCGCCCACACCGTGAAGACCGCCGGAGACTTTGTAACCACCACCCTCCCCACCAAATTTTCCCCCCGCATGGAGTGTGGTCATTATTGTCTCCAATGCGGAGACTTTAGTTTGCTTATGAATGTCAACTGGAATACCTCGGCCGTTGTCAGTGACTCGCACCCGATTCCCGGGCAAAAGGGTAACTTCAATATCGTTCGCGAAACCACCCATTGCTTCATCCCGGGCGTTATCAAAAATTTCTGTAATTAAGTGATGCAAACCATCGGGACCAGTTGTCCCAATGTACATTCCCGGTCGCTTTCTAACTGGTTCCAAGCCTTCCAGAACTTGAATACTTTCTGCGCTGTAACTGTGGCCTCCTTGAGCCATTTTTTTCTCTGATTTTTCTTGAGTCTTTGTCTTTGGCAT
>CAZQKP010000052.1:0-3252 GCA_964594005.1 uncultured Candidatus Saccharibacteria bacterium | reverse complement strand
TTGTCGGCAATACTCGGCTTTGTTTTTAGTTTCCGAATGGGGGAGGCAATCCGGGCTTTTATATTGAACTCCAACGACAGATACTGGTTTAAGAAAAGACATTTAGACTATACTCAGGATTTTTTTCAGAAATATGGTGATAAAACAATAATCATTAGTCGTTTTGTTCCGATTGTCAGATCATTTGCTCCAACTTTGGCAGGGACTGGAAATATGACCTATCGTAAATTTCTTAAGGATACGGTAATTGGCGCTTTTATCTGGACATTTGGGGTGACCCTGGCCGGTTTTTATCTTGGCCGCACGTTTCCCGGTATTGAGAAATATTTAACTCTAGTTATACTTGCCATAATTTTTGTTTCTCAACTACCATTACTTATTGAATATTTACGGCATAGACATAAAAATGCAAAGTAAAACTATAACTGTAAGCGAATATCTGGATCGTTTAAACAACGCGCTAGAAAGAGAGCAAGCCAAAATCATTGGCGAAATAAGTGAAGTAAAATTTCATCAAAACGGTCACGTTTATTTTTCTCTTTTGGATTCGCATGATCAAAGCCGCATTGAGTGTGTCATCTGGCGGAGTACTTATCGAATGTTTAATATTGATCTTTCAGATGGCCTCCAAGTTGTAATTTCCGTTACGCCTAATATATGGAAACCAAAAGGGCGTCTGAGTTTTATTGCCAATACAATTGAGTTGGTGGGGGAAGGTGCTTTGCAAAAAGCCTACGAAAAATTAAAGAAAAAGTTAGAAGCAGAGGGGCTGTTTAATCTGGCTCGTAAGAGAGAAATCCCAATTTATCCTCGCAGAATCGGGGTTATCACATCCAAAAGTGGAGCAGTCATAAATGATTTTCTCTCTAATATTGGCAAATTTGGTTTTGAAATCTTATTTGTTGATTCTCGGGTAGAGGGCTCGGAGGCAATCAAGGATCTTCTTTCAGCTGTGGAAACCTTAAGACATAAAGAAATCGATGTGTTGGTTATAATGCGTGGCGGTGGGTCGTTAGAGTCTTTCTTGGCTTTTAACAATGAGACATTGATTCGGACAGTGGCAGATTTTCCTGCGCCCACTTTAACTGGAATTGGCCACGACAAAGACGTGCCGCTTCTCTCTCTAGTTTCGGATAAAAATGTTTCTACTCCTACTGCCGTTGCAAATTTACTAAATCAAAGCTGGAACCAGGTTCTTGCTGAGATTCGTATTGCGGAGGAAAAAATACTTTCCTACATGGACATAAACCTAATCCGAGCAGAAGAAACCCTAGATCTATCTTTGCGAGATATTTTAAGAGGATTTGAAATTATGGTAAAAAATATCTCAGATTTTTTGAAGCAATCTGAAAAGAGTATTGAGCTATCCAGCCCCACAAAGAGATTGTCTCAGGGCTACAGTATAGTTCGCCGTAAAGATAAAGTTCTGCGAAGTGTTAAAGAAACTAGTAAAGATGATAAGCTAGAGATAACTGTTTCGGATGGCGTTATAAACTCAATAATTGTATGACCAAGAAAAATACTTCGAATTTAAGTGAAAATCTAAAAAAGCTAAATCAGATTGTTACTTGGTTTGATAATCAAGATAATCTAGATATAGAAAAGGCCATAGAATTGGTCAAGGATGGTACCGAAATAATAAAACTATCCCGTGAGAGGCTGAGTAAAATCGAGAACGAATTTAAGGAACTAAAAAAAGATATTCAAAAGAATAAAAACTAATTCTCAATCTTAATCCCAGATGACTCCAGATCCCTGTGAGTAAACCTAATGCCCACATGCACTGGCGCATTTTTAATAATTTCAATAATCTGGTCCTCATCATCTGTAATTGTAAACAAGGACAGATCTTCTTCATCCACTGTGCTACGATTTAAAAGTTCCTTTCGCATAAAAGTATCTAAGGCATTCCAATACTCACTTCCCACCAAGATAATTGGCACCCTCTCAATTTTTTTGGTTTGAACTAAGGTGATAATTTCAAAAAACTCGTCCAGTGTACCAAACCCGCCCGGAAAAAAGATATAAGATTCAGCGGAAAATGCTAAACAAACTTTTCTGGAGAAAAAATAATGAAAACTAATATAATCAGTCAGGTATTTGTTTTGAACCTGGTGTCTCTCTAATTCGATTGTCACCCCCACTGATTCTCCCCCAGCTTCTTTGGCACCTTTATTTGCAGCCTCCATTATGCCCGGGCCGCCACCAGTAAATATAGTGTAGTTGAGCTCGTCGACTATCCTTTTGGCAACAGAATGAGCTTTCAAATACTCGTAATCAGTTTCTTTGAACCTAGTGCCGCCAAAGATCGTAACTGACTTTGGGTAGTGACTTAAAAAATTAAATCCGTTTGTGAATTCCTTGGAAATAAGATGGACTCTCTCTACTGCAGTATCATGGAGTTCCTTTTTGGTAAGAGGCTCGATGGGCAAATGTTTTTCAGGTACATTTAGAATCGTTTTCTTTTGCATGGACTATATTGTAGCAAAATTTTTTAAATGAGTTCGAGCTGCCATGCGGCAGCCTGTTTACATCAAACTATGAAGAGATATAATTAAGGGATGAAATCCCGTTAGAGATTTCAGTGTATTGAAATCGGCGGGGAGTAATATTATAAATTTAACATCATTTGCCATGTAGTAAAAAGCTACTGGTATCTCTAACGGGATGAAACATTTAAATCAACAAGAATGGGTAGCAGTTATCGTGGCCATCTTTGTGGTCGGATTCTTTTTTGTGTTTGGTCAGGGATTAGTTTCATTATTTACAAATAAAACAAGTGCACTAGAAATGACGACGCCACAAATTCAAATTCAAGATGAAGTAGTGGGTTCAGGTGATTTTGCAGAAGCGGGGGAAAGGGTAACGGTAAATTATGTTGGCAAATTTACAAACGGTACAGTCTTTGATAGTTCAGTTGCCCGCAATGAACCATTCCAATTTATTTTAGGTGGGGGACAAGTGATTAAGGGCTGGGATCAAGGTGTGGCTGGGATGAGAGTTGGTGGTAAAAGACTTTTAACTATTCCCCCTGAACTTGGTTATGGCGCAAATGACTACGGCCCAATTCCAGGGAATTCTACACTTATTTTTGAGGTTGAATTATTAAAGGTAGAGAAATAGCAGTACTCTCCAAATACAAAAAGATCGCCAAGACAGGCTGTCTTTTTATATTTGACAATATTATCTATCAATGCTACTATCTGAAAGCGAAACGTGTGGGCCCCTTTGGCTTAACTTGTTTAGACGACA
>CAZQKP010000051.1:0-3348 GCA_964594005.1 uncultured Candidatus Saccharibacteria bacterium | reverse complement strand
AACATCTCAGAGATATGGGTCGAATATATTACCCGATTTTGCACACCCGTATCCCAAGATCTGTGAGCCAGTAACATTGACCTTGATCACCTGTTTTCGTTCCTTAATACCAACGCTACCGAGCTTGATCCGAACAAAAAATATTTAAAATTGATTATTAAAACCGACGTTTCAAGTTCGCTTGAAGCAATTGAAGCGGCGTTGAAGCAGATTAAATCAGAGGAGGTTGCTTATACAGTTATTAGTTACGATATCGGTTCAATCAATGACGGCGACGTCAAAACAGCTATCGCCGGTGGTGGTCAGGTGATCGGTTTCAGAGTTTCGGTTGAAGGCTCAGCCAGAAAATTAGCCGAAAAAGAAAACATCGCCCTTGGTTCTTTTGACATTATCTACGAATTAGTCGAATACATCCGCAAACAGATGGCCGCTTTGTTGCCTAGTGAAATCCGCCGTATCCTTTTGGGTAAAGTTAAAATTCTTGCGACTTTTAAAAAAGATGCCAAGGCCCAGATTGTTGGCGGGCGCGTCACAAACGGCAGGTTAGTTCGCGGTGCCTTTGCGGATGTTGTTCGCGATGGTAAGAGCTTGATGATTGGCAAAGTCGGCCAGGTTCAGCAAAACAAAGAAGACGTGCCTGAAGTTAACGAAGGTTTTGAAACTGGCATGAGGATTGATATTATTGATTCTAAGACTGCCGTGGATATTAAAGTAGGTGATGTTTTGGAAATATTCCAAGAAGAAAAAATCTCTCGTTCTCTGTAAAATATAGTGTGGGCGCGGTACCCAAGTGGTAAGGGAGAGGTCTGCAAAACCTTTATACGCGAGTTCGATTCTCGCCCGCGCCTCCGTATGTTGCAAGATATCTCGGCAGTTGTGACAGGATGCTTTCGTAGCGAACTTGCAGAATTTTGAGCGAAAGAAATGATGCCGCACAAAACATACTAATTGTATGGTGCGGAGGCAGAATTTCTTGCAGCCAAAATTCTGCAAGTGCAGCAGAAATGATTCCTGTCACAACTGCCGTCAGGCCCAGATGGTGTAATTGGTAGCCACGCAACACTTAAAATGTTGTGTCCGAAAGGACGTGCCGGTTCGAGTCCGGCTCTGGGCACAAAAATCTAACGGCTCCGCAATTGCGGAGCCGTTAGATTTTTGTTATACCAGGATCAATCAGCAACCTTGAAAATCATCCAAGTTTTATTGGCTTTTGTTTTTTCAATTGCACCCTCGTTACAAGTTATAAAGACTTATCAGGGTCGGACGCTAATCATTAACAAACAAAATGACGAGGAGTATGTTAAGGCCTTTGGCAAGGTGTTTTATTTCGGTTCTCGCAATTTGGCTTATATACCAATTGCCGCCACCCTAGAGACTCAAGACTATGACGTCGATGGGATTTCTCTAACAGTTGAAAAAACTAGTTTCCCTCCAGAAAAATGGAGAATAATCAAAAATCCACATCCCGATTCACCCAAAAGAAAAGCAGAGAAAGAATTGATTAACAACACTTTAACCTCGATCAATATTCAACACGATTTATTTTCTGCCAATCCATTCCGATCCCCTCTCGATATTCCGCTGGGCCAACTTGAAAAGAAAGAAGAATTTGCGCCGATTCACCCAGGCGTTGACCTAAGGACCAAACATAATGACAAAGATTTTGTTGGCCAACGACCAGTACTAACGATCAATCACGGTCTGGTTGTCCTTGCCACTCGCTTTTCGCTGGAGGGCAATATGGTCATAATCGACCATGGTTTAGGCATTTGCTCGATGTACATGCATTTGTCAAAAATGGTTGTTTATCCAGGCCAATACGTTAGTGCTGGGCAGCAAATCGGTATTTCTGGTAAAACAGGTTCACCCAGAATCACGGGTCCGCATCTAGATTTTAGAATTAAGATTCAAAATGTTTATGTAGATCCTATCGATTTCATTGAGACTGCAAATCAATATCTTGGCTGGTAATTCCAGCCTTTTTATTTCTTGTCTTTGTCGTGAAATTTCTTATGTACATCACGGAGCTGGGCGTCGGTTACGTGGGTATAAATCTGGGTGGTCGTGACCGAAGAGTGGCCCAACATTGCTTGGACGGAGCGGATATCGGCACCATTACGGAGCAGATCAGTGGCGTAGGAATTGTGAGATATAAATCCATCCGTAATAAAATTGTGCGTTTTGGCTATACCAAAGTCTAACACTTGCTGGCCCCTTGCTTCTAACCGGTTAATTTTTTTTACTTTAAACCATATTAAATTTAAGTTATTCACCAGATTTTCCAAGATTTGAACCTTATCCGATAAATCGCCGCCTCTTTTAAAATTTTTAAGACCAGTGATTATTTTGGACAATAAATTTCTTGTCGGTGCTAGCCATGAATATCGTTTTAAATGTTTTATACCATACTGCTTTTCAAGATATTGATGGAATCCGCTTCTTTTTGGCAAAGAATCCAGGAGGTCGGAGATTAGGGGCTGAACCGGAATTTTATCGGATTTGATCTTGCTAGCTTTTCCTTGATAAATCACTTCTCTTTTCAGAGTGGGAATTAGTTTCTTAAATTTTTTTTGTCCCTCTCGATCAAGTACGTGGAGAGTAAAAATTGTATTTGATATTATCTTGCCTTGTGGTAGTTTTACAATCCGTTTTCTTTCTAAAACATGACTATCTATGCCAAGCCGTATTAATAGCATCTGGAGATCCTTTAGGAGTTCTTTGCTTGCAGAAAATACTCTAATTGTTCCGCTATTTCCTTCTGCGTCATAAATTCCTGCTAAAAATTGTTTTATCTCTGGATTCGTAGCTTGCAACAACCGCAGCGGTACTCGTTTTTGGGGCGCGAGTCCTATTGGAACATAGTTTCTTAGAAAAGAGACGAGTTTTTTTGAATAAAAAATCAATTCGTATGAGTTTGGATTTCTTTTTACCAGAAAAGGCTTTTTGCCAAAGTTTTTTTCTAAAATTTTACTGTAAAATTTTAAGAATTCTGGATTTTTGTCGTATATTTTAACTCCCCGAAATCGTTCATTGACCACCCCGTCTCCAAGAATGTAGCCAATAAGTCTCCATATTTCCGGTTTAAGAAATTTGCGGCCGACAATATCCACTTCTTTAATTCCAGCTAGATACTCTCCCGGCTTGATGTCCTTGGCTTCTATCTCGGTGATGCCAGCTTTGTTTATCGTGAAAAGACGATGTTTTGGAGTGCAAACAAGCTCATGGCCATCGGCCTGGATTCTGATTAGTTCGTCTGTAGTATGGCTAAATTTTTGAATTACTTTTTGATTCTCTAAATACCCTTTTTCAAAATTCATTCTTTTTGTAAATGTGTTTCGAATTTTAAAA
>CAZQKP010000050.1:0-3470 GCA_964594005.1 uncultured Candidatus Saccharibacteria bacterium | reverse complement strand
ATACTCTTGCTGAGACAGTTTCTAAAGTTTTGTCTGATTTAGGTGTTAAAAATCCTAAGATAAATTTTGATTATCCGGCTCATTTAGAAATGGGAGATCTTTCTACCAATGTCGCTATGGCTTATGCCAAAGAGTTGGGCTCTAGTCCGGTTGATTTGGCAAATGAAATAAAAGACAGGATTCAAGCTCATGAACCGAAACATATTAAGAGAATTGATGTAATTAAACCTGGTTTTATTAATTTTTTCTTTGACGAACATTATTTTGCAAAAAATGTAGATGAGATTTTGAGTAAAAAAGAAAATTATGGAAAAGGTGATGCTTGGATAGATGCAAAAGTAATGATTGAGTACACCGACCCCAATCCTTTTAAGGAGTTTCACATAGGCCACCTCATGACCAATGTGATCGGGGAGTCCTTTTCTCGTATCATCGAAGCAAATGGCGCTGAAGTTAAAAGGGTGAATTATCAGGGAGATGTTGGCCTTCATGTTGCAAAGGCAGTCTGGGCGATAAGAAAGGGCAGCTCTCTTTTTGAGGCCTACGCTATCGGCAATAAAGCGTATGAAGAAGATGGGGTAAAGGAGGAAATAATAGAAATAAACAAAAAGATTTACGATAAAAGTGAGCCGGACATAAATTCTATTTATGAAAAGGGTAGGTCAGAATCCTTGGAAGAATTTGAAAGAATATATAAAAAACTTGGTACAAAGTTTGATATGTATTTCTTTGAAAGCGAAGTAGCCGACTTTGGCAAAAAAACTGTTGAGGAAAATATTGGCAGTGTATTTGAAGAAAGTGAGGGCGCAGTAGTTTTCCGAGGTGAAAAAGTGGACAAAAAACTTCATACTAGGGTTTTTATAAACAAGGAAGGTTTGCCAACTTATGAAGCAAAGGAATTAGGCTTAGCTAAAATAAAATACGATAAATACCCCTACACAAAATCAATAATTGTCACCGCAAACGAGATAAATGAGTATTTCAAGGTCTTACTCGCGGCGATGAGCGATGTCTTTCCAGATTTAGCTCCAAAAACATTTCACATAGGACACGGGGTAATGAAGCTCCCGTCGGGTAAAATGTCTTCTCGAACCGGAACGATTGTCCGATTTGAGGATCTGCTATCACAGGTTAAGGCAAGAGTTACAGAAAGGATCCAGGATGATGTTATTGCAGAAGAAATTGCACTGGGTGCAATAAGATATTCTATATTGCATCAAGCCATAGGCGGAGATATCGTTTTTGATTTTGATAAATCCATTTCATTTGAAGGGGATTCCGGCCCGTATCTTCAATATTCAGCAGTGCGAGCAAATTCCATTTTAAAAAAAGCTGATGAGCAGCTGCGAGGAAGTACTGAGGCAAGCACGCTGGGTGTGCCGGAAAATTGGCAAACAACAAACATAGAGAGAATTTTAGAAAGATTCCCAGAAGTAGTTAACAAATCTGCTACAGAATATGCGCCTCATCACATTGCCAGTTACTTAATTAACCTAGCTGGAGAATTTAATTCCTTTTATTCCGGCGAAAAAATAGCAAACTCTCCTTATCGGTTGGCTTTAACAGAAGCTTTCATCCAAGTAATGAACTCAGGGCTTTATTTACTAGGTATAAAAGTTCCAGAAAGAATGTAGTTGACGCTTAGCAATACTGGTGTTATTGTCCCAACAGATGAGGTGAACGATGAAATCTTTTGTGCGTCAATTTTTGGACGAGAGATTGCGTGAATTTGAGAAGAAGCTCGCGCATGATCTCAAGAGCCGGTACGGTCTCGAGTATGGGACATTAAAGGCGAGAGTTACTCTCAAATGGCAGGTCTCGGCACCCGAGATTGAAAAAATCGAGGGCAAGAGAAGGCCGCGTGAGAGACTCAAACTCGCAGGGGTCGACGTTACTCAGGAGATGATCGATCGAGCCCTCGAGCTCAAAATGCCTGCTTCTGCTCGAAAGATTCTTAACATTTTTCGAGCTAATGGCAACGAGCCTGAAGTACTCGCGCGTCGCGTGACATGGATGCAAATAAATGTCACAGGCCAAGTACTTCGCAAGGCAGGTGTGCCATTTACTATCAGGAATGTAAATCCGTACTCCCGTGAAGGCACATTCTTTGACCACAAGTACAGGCTTTTTCGAGTCGAACCTCCAGGATAGGAAACGCGGGCGCTGGGATAAAACCCAGCGCCTTCGAGTTTTACAAATCAAAATTTTCTGATATATTTTAATAGTTAGGAGACTAATCACCTCCTTAGTTTTGGGAAGAACCACGCCTCATCGGCGGGTAGTAGAACCCACGGCTAAGCCCGTTAAAGCTGTAATAAGTCCGCCGATGAGGTGGAAAAGCAAGGTGGTACCACGGTGAAAATCGTCCTTGTATAGCAACTACGTTGCTGTTCAAGGGCGGTTTTTATTTTGAACTTAAATGAATGAAAAAGATAAAAAAATAGGCAAATCTGATGTGGCTTTGAAAGAAGAAGCCATCCTAGAGTCTTGGCAGAAAAATAAAATATTTGAGAAGACTTTGGAAAAAGACTCTCCCAAAGGTGAATTTGTTTTTTATGATGGGCCACCTTTTGCCACGGGCTTACCTCACTACGGTAGTTTACTTGGCTCCATCGCTAAAGATCTTTTTCCGCGTTACAAAACCATGCAAGGCTATTATGTACGCCGTCGCTGGGGCTGGGATTGTCACGGGCTTCCAATTGAAAATTTGGTGGAAAAGAAATTAGGCCTTAAACACAAAAAAGACATTGAGGTTCTGGGTATAGAGAAATTTAACGAGGAATGTCGGAGCCAGGTTCTAACTTATGTACACGATTGGAAAAAGTACATTGATCGGGTAGCTCGCTGGGTTGATTTTGATGGCTCCTACAAAACCATGGATGCCAGTTTTACTGAAAGTGTTTGGTGGGCTCTCTCGGAAATGAATAAAAAAGGATTTCTTTACGAAGGTCGCAAGGTTTTGCTTTATTGTCCGCACTGCGAAACTCCTCTGGCTAAGGCCGAAATCGCTATGGATAACTCTTACAAAGATATTACGGAGGAGGCCGTAACAGTTAAATTCAAATTAAAGAATCCTGAAAAATTAAATTTAAAAGGAGATGTGTATTTATTAGCATGGACAACTACCCCCTGGACTTTGCCCGGGAATGTTGCTTTGGCTGTTACTGTTAAAGATAACATTGATTATATCATTGCTGAAGTCGGGACCTCTGAAGTAGAAAATTTAAAAAAGGGAGATACTTACATCTTTGCTGATTCTCTGGAGGTAATGAGTTATTTATTTGGTAGTAGATTATCGAGAGGAGTTACTTCGCCTCATAATGGAGATTTTTCTTGGGGGAATGTAAATTTTAATAGAAAAGGTAATATAATTTTCAAAAATATAAAAAATATTAAAGGTCAAAACCTCCTTGGCCTTGAGTATGAACCTCTATATGAAATTGATGCAGTTAAGGAAACTCACAAAAAAG
>CAZQKP010000049.1:0-3532 GCA_964594005.1 uncultured Candidatus Saccharibacteria bacterium | reverse complement strand
GCGCCTTCTTGCACAAAACTGTCTGTCACAAACGAACCGTTTTTACCCTTTTTTACAGTAAAGCTAAAGTCGTTACCTTTTATATCCACATGAATAGAGCCGCCCTTAGATATACCCTTACTTACCATTAGTTGAGCAATTTGATTTAATATTTTTGTTTGGATTAAACGCTTAAGGGGTCTTGCACCATATTGCGGACTGTAACCTTCTTTAGCTAAATGATCCATAACCGCATTCGAAAGTGTGAGTTTGATTTCTTTTTGTAACAATCTTTCCTCAACTTGCTGAACCTGTATTTTCACAATTTCTTTAATCGCCTCATGAGAGAGAATATCAAACACAATAATGTCATCCAAACGATTCAAAAATTCTGGTCTGAAATGATCCTTCAAGGCCTCCAAAACTCTTGATTTTGCATCGGCATAACTTGCCTGGTCATTTTTTTCTGAGGCAAAGCCAATTTTTTCCATTTTATCAATGAATTTTGCACCGATATTGGAAGTTAAAATAATCACTGTGTTTCGGAAATTGACTACCCTACCCTTTGCATCAGTTAAGCGACCGTTATCCAAGACTTGAAGCAAAATATTAAAAACTTCCGGATGAGCTTTTTCTATCTCATCAAATAGAACAACAGAGTAAGGTCTGTGCCTAATCATTTCCGTAATTGTGCCTCCTTCTTCGTGGCCCACATAACCCGGAGGCGCACCGATTATTTTAGAAACAGAGTGCTTCTCCATAAACTCCGACATATCTATTCGGATAAGTGCTTTATCATCATTAAATAGAAATTCGGCGAGTGCTTTTGTTAGTTCTGTTTTACCAACTCCGGTTGGACCCAAAAATAGAAAGGAGCCAATTGGACGATTTGGATCAGCAATCCCCGCGCGACTTCTTTTGATTGTATCGGAAATCTTCTTGACTGCTTCATCTTGACCAACAATTCTATTTTTCAACACATCATCCATTCTGTTTAACTTATCTGCCTCTTCCTCTAGCATTCTAGAAACCGGAATGCCTGTCCATTTCGAGACAATGTTAGCAATATCGTTTTCTGTAATTTCTTCCTTCAAAATTCGACGAGAGCTTTGAAGCTTTTTTAGTCTCTTTGCTTTGACATCTAAATCTCTTTCTAGTGCTGGAATCCGTACATAGCGAATTTCCGCCGCCTTGGAAAGATCCGGCCTTGCTTCTGCAGATTCTGCTTCACGACGCAGCTCTTCCAGTTGTTTTTTAATATTTTTTATATCAGATACAGTTTCTTTTTCGTTGTTCCATTTCAGTTCAATTTCTCCTGTTTCTTCTTTGAGATCCGCGATCTCTTTTTCAATTTCCTTAAGACGATTTTTTGATTTTTGATCAGTTTCTTTTTTAAGTGCTTCGTGTTCAATCTGAAGCTTAACAATTTTAGAATGAGCCTTTTGTAAAACTGGCGGCTTGTTCTCCATCGCAATCTTTAAATACGAAGCTGATTCGTCAATAAGATCAACTGCCTTATCCGGCAAGAATCTGTCAGTTATATAACGACTCGAGAGATTTACTGCCGCAACGATAGCTTCATCTGTAATCCGAACTCCATGATAAAGTTCGTATTTTTCCTTGAGTCCTCTTAAAATAGTTATAGCATCCTCCACCGAAGGCTCATTTACATAAACAGGTTGAAAGCGGCGCGATAAAGCTGGGTCTTTTTCAATGTGTTTCTGGTATTCCTTGAGTGTGGTTGCACCAATAGCTCGGAGTTCTCCTCGCGCGAGAGCAGGTTTTAACATATTCGATGCATCCAAAGAGCCTTCAGCTGAACCAGCACCAACAATAGTATGAATTTCATCCACAAAAAGAATTATTTTGCCATCCGATTTTTCAATTTCTTTCAAAATATTTTTTAGTCTTTCTTCAAATTCACCCCGATATTTTGTGCCAGCAATTAAGAGCCCGAGATCAAGTGAAACTAACTCTTTGTCTTTAAGCGATTCTGGCACTTCGCCCATAGACATACGCAAAGCTAAGCCTTCCACAATTGCAGTTTTACCCACCCCCGCTTCTCCAATTAGGATTGGATTATTTTTTGTACGACGGGAGAGAATCTGAATTATGCGAGATATTTCATCATCCCGACCGATAACTGGATCAAGTTTATTTTGCTGGGCAAGTTTAGTTAGATTGCGGGTGAACTTGGAAAGTGCCTTAAATTTCTTCGGCGCTTCTTGGTGTTGAGGAGTTGAACTTCGAATTTCCTCGATAACCCGCAAAACAGCGTCTTTATTTATTTTAAATTTGTGAAGTAAGTCCTTAGCAACAGAAGGAATTTCTGTTAATGCCAAAAAAAGATGCTCGGTTGAAACAAACTCATCGCCTAGTTGCGCCAGTTCCTTGGTGGAAGCTTCGATAGTTTGAGCAAGTTCTGGGGTTAAATAAATCTGATACGAAGCGGAAAGAGTTTGCCCAGCTTCTACCCCCTCGATTGACTCGAGTAGTGAATCAGTTAGTAAAATTGTATCAATTTCTAGTTTGTCTAAAATCGAAGTAACTACACTTTCTTCTTGGAGAATAAGTGCGGTCAAAAGATGGAGAGGATTTACGTGGTTTTGACCACGTTCAATCGCAAGCTCGTGAGCTTTACGGATTGCTTCTTTTGCTTTGGTCGTGAAGTGATTAAACGGTGGCATATTCTAGAACTCTATTATATAGGCCAAAAATGCAAAAGTCAAGAAAAATAGCCTTATTCTTATTGGTTTTTTACCAATGCTTACCAGCTAGTAATCTCCTTTCGTAGGTAAGATACCGGTGTAAAGTTTTTTAATGAATCGGAAGATAATTTTATCCCCACTATATCACCGGAAAGATTAAAAATCGGACTGCCATCGACTAAATCCTTAGACGCAACATCTGTATCAATACTTACAAGAATTTTTGGGCTCGTTGTACTAGTGCCAGAATTCTTTGTTTCTAAGGTAGATATTCTGCCTACTGAAACAGCATCCTGTGTATCACCACCCAGAGATACCACTGTTTGTCCCAACTTTGGCTCGCCATCAGCAAAAGTAGCTGGCACAAAAACATGATTAGCAGATTTATCTGAAGGAATTATTTTAAACTCAATAAAATTAGTTTTAGCATCCACTCCTAATGGATTTAATTGAAACTGCGTTCCATCATTAAAAGATCCGTAGTATGAATCATCAGCAAGAATTTCATTTTTATCCGCGGCAATATTGCCATCTTTACTTACCACCAAGCCAATTCCATAAAAGGTAGCGTTGCCGTCTTTGTCTTTAGCATTAATTCTGACAATGCTTCTTATATTTTTATCAATCGAACCTAGAACTTGATCTTCTTCTTTAACCACCACCGTAGTAACTTCTTTTTGGCCCGGAGTTACAACTCCTGGCGTAGTCACTGTTTCGATTGTTTTTTCAACTACCCTATTAATATTGCGAGTAACTTCAAGTGGCGCTTCTTGCAAAAGATAGTTGGTCATAATACCTGTTGCAATAGATGTAACAAATGAAACGAGAAGAGTTAAAAGAACAAT
>CAZQKP010000048.1:0-3864 GCA_964594005.1 uncultured Candidatus Saccharibacteria bacterium | reverse complement strand
TATTCCCCTACTTGTCCCGTTAGAGATTCAGCTAACGAAGATCGACCGGGAAATTATTAGTTTAAATCTCTAATGGGATGGCAATGCTCGACTATTCAGAAGTAACGGTACGAAAATACATAGTTCTTGATGGAGAGCCGTGGGAAGTTATTGACGCACACGTATTTCGCAAACAACAGAGAAAACCAGTTAACGCTACAAAATTAAAAAACCTAATTACTGGCAAAGTGACTGAAAGATCCTTTCACGTCTCCGAAAAAGTGGAGGAAGCTGAAATTGATTCTAAAGAGGCTAAATATTTATACAACAATCGAGGTGAGTTTTGGTTCTGCGATCCTAAGGACCCATCTAAAAGATTTTCGTTAAAGGAGGATGTAATTGGACCACGAGGAAAATTTCTAAAACCCAACACAGTCATTGAAATAATGTATTTTGGTGAAAAAATTATTGGCGTGGATATGCCGATCAAAGTTGAACTCAAGGTGACCGAAGCCCATCCAGCAGTGAAGGGCAACACCGCCCAAGGCGGTACTAAAACAGTAAAGCTTGAAACAGGAGTAGAGATCCAAGTGCCTATGTTTATAAAAGAAGGAGATACTATCCGAATTAACACCGAGTCAGGAGAATATACAGAAAGAGTTGGTGGTGCAAATTTCTAACCAAAAACGATCACCCCTCTGCTTGCAAGCAGAGGGGCTTTTTTCATTTTGGAGACGGGGCTAACGCCATGTTTTCAATCTCGAGGAGAGTCCCTGCAAAACCTCCCATGTGTCCCCTGTAGTCCTTGTCGAATTTCGCTTCGACAAAAACCCAGTGGTCGTTGAACGGCTTCCATTTTTCAGGAATCGGCCAGCCAACCTGGAGCCACACAGCGTGGTCAGCTTTGGCGTAGCCATCTTCCAGAAATTCGGAATCGAGGCCCCACAGAGAGTTGCCCTCGAATTCTAGGTGGCAGAACCCGTAAACTCGAACCCTACGATCATCGTAGTAGCTCGGCATAAGTACCAAGCTATACTCCGAGATCGCACCGCTCCCAACCGGAATCCTGACAGGAACTTCCGGCACCAGGATCCCATCTGCTCCTGCGAGAAAGACTGCAACAACAAACAAAGAACCCAATATGAGGAGACCGGGCGTGTCATCCCGCTTCCAAAATGTCATAGAGCACCTCTATGCATAATTCTAATCCACAAATAAATCTCGTCGAGGTATAACTTTTTCGAGCGAAAAAAAATGACTAAAACTTTTAAATTTGGATGAAATCCAATGTGAGAATTTGAATAATGCGAGGAGCCTTATCGAGTATAAGGTGACGAGCATTTTCAAATTGGGAACGAGGAGTTCGCCAAATTTGAAAGTTTTATCTAGAGACAAAAGGAAGTAGGCCCATGAATCTGGCTCTTTTTACCGCGTTGGCAAGTAATCTCTGATTTTTTGCAGTTAAGCCAGTTCTTTTTCTAGACATGACTCGAGCGTGAGGATTTAGAAACTTCTTCAAGACATCGACGTCCTTGTAGTCTATGTGTTTAATATTGTTTTCGTTAAAATAATCTTCTTTCATAAATTTTCTTTTTAGAAGGGTATATCATCCGGATTAATTTCTTCATCGGGATACTCGATCGTATCAATTGCTTTTTTATCTTCGGCTGGTTCTGGCATGGGTACAGCATAACCACCTGAACCTTCTCTCTTTGGACCAAACTGAATTCTCTCCGCGATTATTTCAGTTCTGTATTTTTTTACTCCCGACGCGTCGTCCCAACTACGAGTTTGCATTCTGCCTTCAACTAGAATGGAGCTGCCCTTTTTCAAATACTGGGAAACAATATCAGCTTGTCGACCAAATACAACTACATTATGATAGTCTACATTTTCCTGTTTCACACCATTTTTATCTTTCCAAACTCGATTGGTTGCCACCGAAAAGCTCGCCACCTTAACTCCAGAAGGTAAAGATCTGTTTTCTGGATCTCTTGTTAAATTTCCGATAACAATTGCTTTGTTTAGATACATAAATTTATGCAATAACTAAATTATCAATGCTTTTATCTATTTCTTCGGCGGAATCTCCGACAGGCTTTTCTGATTCAGGTTCTACACTATCTTCACTATCCCGAACCTCCCCTACTTCTTTCTTTTCTTTTTGAAGCATCATCTTGCCATTTAAAAGTGTGTTTTCTCTTACTGTTTTAACAATCAGATAGCGTACAATATCATTATTTTCATCTAAAAATCTCTTTATTTTTGAAATAACCGCTTCGCTATCTCTTTTAACCTCAAGTTTAACCCAACCAAAATAACCGGTGGTGACTTTGTGTCTCGTTGCACCCACAGTTTTGACCATGGCATACGCCAGGTCAATTAAAACAGGGTTCTCATCGGAAATAATTTGAGCTCCCAAAGATTGCATCTCACTTTTTAAATCTTGAGCTTTGCTTGAAGTTTCGGTCGCAGCAATGTTAGGCAGGAGTAGATACGAGATTTCATAAATTAAAACCTCGTCATTTTTGCCTTGTTTTTCCTCTATTTTTTCACTTTCCATTCCGAAAGAGTATCATAGGACGATTTAGGGTGCAACCGACGAAATTACATCTACAGTTCGAGTAGCATAGCCCCAATTTCCCGCGCCATCTACAGCTGAATATATAATAGTGTGGCTCGATGTAGTGCTAGTATCAATTGAAATAGAATCTACGCCTACCCCGTCCAAACTATAATGAAGACCGAGATTATTATTTACAGAGCCATCCGCATTTGTATCCGTCACAGTTGCACCCATATCCGAGTAAGTTGATCCAAGATTTATTTCTGAAGGATTATCCCCCAATATAGTGATGACTGGGGCCGATGTGTCTTCAGGCGTAGTGGAAGCAACTGGAGTGACAGAATTATTTCCCCCCAGTCCCTTTGATTTTGAAAGAAGCGCTAATAGCTCCGACCTTGTTATGCAAGTCTCTCCTTCTTCATCACTAACACACAGATTTTCAGTTGAAACTTTCTTTATTTTAATAACATTGTCAGCGAAATATTTTTCAATGGCTTCGATCTTTTTATACAAAGCCTTTATGCCAACCAGTGCAACACCAGCCGGATCAATGGTGGAAATAGATGTATCAGAATTTCCGAGACCAAATATTGCATGGAAATCTTGGGCTACGGGACCGATGTGAGGAATGTTTATACTTTCAGATTTATAATTCCATTGTGTTATAGGCAATTGCATAATCTTGTTTAGGATGTCGTTAATATCCAACTCCACAAAATTTTCCTTCAAGTTCCTGTCTGAGGCATTTGTCCATGTGCCTCCAGTTGTCACGAAAGCTCCAGAGTTCATAGTAAGTGGGCCTAGGGATGTCGTAGTTCCAAATCCCACATTACCTGAACTTATCGCAATCGACATGGCCGGGGAAGAAGTTGTGGCAGTACCAGCTACAGTCGTAGTGGCAATGTAAAAATTAGTACCATCATTTCGGAAAACTACTTGGGCGAAATTTATGCCTGCGGAAAGAGCTAGCTGGGGAACAGTTGAGGATGAAATTGTCAGTGGGTACTTTGAAGTCGTCGTACCTAAGCCTACCCAGTTGGAAAGAAGATAAGAGTTAAGGGTTGTGGAAGTTGCAATAAGTGAGCCGATCGTAAAGTTATTTGAGGTAGTAGCAATCAAAGTTGTTCCCGCGGCATCAGATGTGATAATCGAGTTAGCTGCAAAGGATGTGGAGTTTGTTCCACCACTTGCAACTGCAAGTGTACCGGCAAGTGATGTAAGAGACAGACAAGTCGTCCCTATGGCATAACAACCATTTGTGAGAGACCAACCTACGTTAGAAGTTGAGGTAGCTTGAGCTGAGATACTCAATCCAGTAA
>CAZQKP010000047.1:0-3927 GCA_964594005.1 uncultured Candidatus Saccharibacteria bacterium | reverse complement strand
ATTTGATAAGAGACTCCAAAGATTTTTTGTTTAAGTTTTTATCTTTTATACGAGTCAGAAAATCCGATAAGGATTTAAATTGCCCGTTTTTCTTTCTTTCTTCCACAATAGTAGTGCCAATACCTTCCCCAAAATTTTTTATAGTGGTGAGTCCAAAGCGGATAGTGTCCACCTCTCCAACTTTTTGAGCCTTGTTAACGCCAAAACCTTCAAAAGAATAATTTATATCCGGGGGTAAAACTGGAATCGACAATCTCTTGCACTCATTAATCATTATCGCCACAGTTTCTACGTCGCCAGATTCCGCGGTGAGCACCGCCGACATGTATATCGCGGGGAAGTTAGCTTTCATGTAGGCAGTTTGGTAAGCGACTTTACCGTAACTCGCCGCGTGAGCCTTGTTAAAGCCGTAAGCAGCAAATGGTTCAATCAATTTCCATAATTCATCAGATTTTTCCTTAGCCAGACCATTTTTTAAAAGACCTGCAATTAGCTTATCTTTCTCGGCGGCCATTACCTCTGGAATTTTTTTACCCATGGCTTTTCGCAATTTGTCGGCCTCAAGCCAGGAGTATCCAGCCAGGTGAATCGCAGTTAGCATGACATCATCTTGATAAACCAGAAGACCATAAGACATTCCAAGATAATCTTTCATTCTCGGATCAATATATTTAACGAGTTTGGGGTTATGTTTTCTTTCAATATATTGGGGGATTGATTCCATTGGACCTGGGCGATATAGGGCTACCATGGCATTAATATCGTGAATAGTGGTTGGCCTTAATTCCTTAAAAAATCTGGTCATGCCGCTGCCGTTTAGTTGGAACAAGCCTTCGGTTTCTCCGCGCGCCAGCATCTCAAAAGTTTTTTTATCATCAATTGGAATATTTTCAATATCTATTTCTATATTTTCAATTTTTTTAACTCTTTTAACGGAATCAGCCAAGATCGCTAAATTTCTTATGCCCAGAAAGTCGAATTTTAAGAGTCCCACCCCGTCTTCTCCCACCGAGTTCATATCATATTGAGTAATAATTTTATTATCACCTTTGGTATCGTATTGAAGTGGTACATAGTCAGTAAGTTCTGTCGGTGCTATTACAACCCCTGCGGCGTGCACGGAAATATGGCGAGCGGAGCCCTCTATTTTTTGAGCCATGTCAATAATTGTTTTAACATCATTATTGCTTTCGTAGAGAGTTTTTAAATCCGGTTCTTCTTTCATGGCGCGATCAATGGTCATAGGAAAACCCTGGGCGCCAATTGGAATTAATTTTGCTATCTGATCACCAAGTGTATATGGGAATCCCAGAGCACGAGTTACGTCGCGCACGGAACCTCGCGCAGCCATGGTACCGAATGTACCAATTTGCGCCACCTTATCCAAACCATATTTGGAACGGGCATAATCAATCATTTCATCTCGCCTGTTGTCAGCAAAATCCATATCAATATCTGGCGCAGAGGGTCTTTCCGGATTAAGAAATCTCTCAAACGGCAATTGGTATACAAGTGGATTCACATTTGTAATTCCAGCGAGGTATGTCACTAGAGATCCTGCTACTGAACCTCGGATAGTTGTCAAAATGCCATGTTCATGTGCGTAGTTCAGAAGATCGGCCACTACTAAAAAATATTTGGCGTAACCCTTATTTTTTATTATTTGAAGTTCGTATTCCATTCTCTCCGCTACCTCTTTTGTCTTTTCTAGCTTCCTTTTTTTAAGTCCCGCCACCACAATTCTCTCGTATTCGTCGTCTGGAGAAAGTCCGCTCTTCACAATAAAATTTGGGAAAAACCATTTACCTATAGAAATTTCTAGATTACACCGCTCAACGATTTTTTCTATATTCTCAATTGCTTCTGGTTCGTTTTTAAATAATTTTTCGGCTTGTTTGGGAGAGATAAAAGAAAAATCTTCCTCCGTTATTTCAATTTTTTCATCATTTTGGGATTGAATAGCGATTAAAGTTTGTCGTGCGACTTTGTCTTCTGGATTTAAATAATAAACATCATGTGCGGCAACCAGAGGCGTCTTTGTTTTTTTTGCAAAAGCTACTAATTTTTGCGTGGTTTCCTCATGGCCTCTCATTTCGGGGTGGTGAGTAATTTCTAAATAAAAATTTGGTCCATCAGGAGTTTCTTTAAAGGTTTTTTTATACCAATCTAGTCTCTCCATAGCCTGATTTTCATTGGCTAATTTAAGAGATTGAACAATATCGCCCGAAAAAGAGGGAGATATGGCAATTAATCCTTCTGAATATTTTTCCAAAAGTTCTTTATCAACACGTGGTTTGTAATAAAAACCTTCCAGGTGTGCGAGGGTAACTAGTTTAATTAAATTTTTGTAGCCGATTTCGTTTTCCGCCAAAAGTACCAAGCGGTATCTTTCTTTGTCTATCCCAACTTGTTTATCAAAGCGCGAGCGAAATGCAACATATGCGTCGATGCCAATTATTGGTTTGATCTCTTTCTTTAGACATTCTTTATAAAACTCGATCGCACCGTAGAGGTTGCAGTTGTCTGTTAATGCTAGCGCCTCCATTTTATTTTTCTTAGCTTCGCTAACAAGTTCAGGGATTTTAGGTAAAGCATTTAGCAGGCTGTAATGAGAGTGAGTGTGGAGGTGGGTAAACTTGGAGGCCATGTTAAGGCGATTATAACATGTGAGTATTTTTAATATGCAAAAATTTACGTTGACACATATAGTTTTTTTTACCATAATAACTCTGGAAAATTTTCCGGATCGGAGGAATCGTGGTCTTTCTTGGTGACTTTGTTTTAGGTGCCCTTATGGTCGCTGCGTGGTGGGTAGCTGGCGGGCCGGGCGTACACTATGTTCACGCCCGTTTCAGTCACCTGTTTCGTAGTGATGTCATGGGTCATGGGCAATCATTCGAGCCAGTGGGGGAGATTCCCCACGAGGAGGTGGAGAGTGCCGGAGATCTTGCGTAGGCGCATCGAGAATCTGAAGGCAGCATTTGGTGAGTTCGGTGAGCATCAATCGCGTCTCCAGGCGAATGAACTGAAAAAGCTGCGGGACCTCGAGGCTGCAATAATCGAGGTCGACGCGGTCGTCTCAGGCGCAGAGTTCTTTCAGGCCGCTGCTGGTCTGGATGAATTCGCGGCTCTTGTCCTTTCTGTGGACGAATGCCGAAAGTGCGAGTTCAGCGACGAGGTTCTCCCGAAGTACATCGAGTCATGCCCGGCAGTGAAGACTGGGGCAGTGTTGCGCTCGGCTCTGGCACTTGTCCTTGCCATGGAAAAGGCCACGGCTGGGCAGTCTCCGTCCGCAGGCTCCTTCGATTTTCGTCAGCTGGTTCACAAGGCTCTGGATCTGCCGGGCCGGCGCAACGAAAAGCCGCGGGTTCGACCTTCCATGGGTGGGTCGAGCTTCAATGAAGGCTTCTGCCTCTGAATCTCTGCTCTTTTGGCCGCCACGCTTCTAGCGTTGGCGGCCTTCGTGTTTTAGAATTCCAAGTATGATGATTGTCGGGATAGATGAAGTGGGTAGGGGACCCCTGGCTGGTCCAGTCACGGTCTGTGCACTTTGTTGTAGTGAAAAAAATTACAACAAATTAAAAAAGTTAAAAACATTGCCGCGGGCTGGTTTAGATAGCAAGAAGTTAAAACCAAAGGAGAGGGAGAGATACTGCGAGGTCCTGGAGCAGCTAGAAAAGGAAGGCAGAATTTCATACTCGATTAAACATATTTCAAATAAAATTATAGATTCACACGGACTTTCGTGCGCGACCAAAAAGGCCTTAGCTTTGAGTATAAAAAAATTAAAAATTTCCCTAAACTGCAAAATTCTGCTTGACGGAAGTCTCCGAGCTCCAGAAGAATTTAAAAACCAGAAGACAATAATAAAAGGTGACGAAAAAGAAAAAATAATTTCTTGGGCTTCGATTTTAGCCAAGGTCTCGC
>CAZQKP010000046.1:0-3952 GCA_964594005.1 uncultured Candidatus Saccharibacteria bacterium | reverse complement strand
AAACGAAATCGGAGTTCACCATCACACCCGGCAGCGAGCAGGTCCGCTATACCATCGAGCGGGATGGTTTCATTAAACAGTTTGAAGACGCAGGTGGCATTGTGCTGGCCAATGCCTGTGGTCCCTGTATCGGGCAGTGGGCCAGGCATATTGACGATCCTAACCGGAAGAACACGATCATCACATCCTTCAACCGCAATTTTGCCAAGCGCAATGATGGGCTGGCCAGTACGCATGCTTTCGTGGCTTCGCCTGAGATCGTAACGGCCCTGGCCATGGCGGGTACGATCGCATTTAATCCCTTAAAAGATACTTTAAAAAATAATAAAGGAGAAGATGTTTTGCTGAGGGAACCAACCGGGTTTGAATTGCCGCCGAAAGGATTTGCTGTGGATGATCCGGGCTTCCAGGCCCCGGCATCCAACGGAAGCACCATTGAAGTGAAGGTTGCTCCGGATTCAAAACGCCTTCAGTTGCTGCAGCCTTTTCCTGCATGGGACGGGAAAGATTATACGGGTTTGAAGCTTTTGATCAAAGCAAAGGGCAAGTGTACCACCGACCATATCAGTATGGCGGGGCCCTGGCTTAAATTCCGCGGGCACCTGGATAATATTTCCAATAACATGCTGATCGGGGCCATCAATTATTTCAATGAAAAGACGGATTCGGTAAAGAACCAGTTAACGGGAGAATATGAAAGCGTACCGACGGTGCAGCGGGCCTATAAAGCGGCCCATCTTGGCAGCATCGTGGTGGGGGACGAAAATTATGGCGAAGGCTCCTCCCGTGAGCATGCGGCCATGGAACCCCGTCACCTCGGTGTGAAAGTGATCCTCGTTAAGAGTTTTGCCCGCATCCATGAAACCAATCTGAAAAAACAGGGCATGCTGGCCCTCACTTTTGCCGATAAGAATGATTATGACAAAGTAAAAGAAGATGATTCGGTCGATATAAAGGGGTTAACATCCTTCTCACCGGGACAACAACTTACCGTTGTGCTGAATCATGCAGACGGCCATGCCGAGGAAATAAAGGCCAATCAATCTTATAATACCCAGCAAATACAATGGTTTAAGGAAGGCGGGGCGCTGAACCTGATACGCAGGCAATTCAGGAAGTAAAATGTATTGCCCCTTACCATAAATACCAGGTTGTAATTTTTTCGACGGGGGTGAGATGTTGCGTAAATTTATGAGTTGTATGCAACCTTCTCAGAAGCATTTTAGTAATATTTAAACAAACTTCATCATGCCAAAGTCTAAACTAACTAAAGCAAAAATTACTCCAATCGATGAAGAAGATATTGAACTTGAAGTTGGGGAAGAAACTGAAGATGACCTTTCTGTAGATTATCTCAACCGAGTTTCAGAAGCTGTCACTTGGTCTACAGACTGGACAATCGAATCTTTAATCACTCAACTAGAAAGAGGAGTAATTGATTTGAATCCAAAATTTCAAAGACGAGACGCTTGGAATGAAAGCAAAAAAAGCAGATTTATTGAATCCCTTATTTACGGACTGCCAATACCACAAATAGTTTTAGCCGAAAGTCCAAAAATCAGAGGCAAATACATTGTCGTTGATGGGAAACAGCGCTTAATTACAATTAAGCAATTTTGTTCTAATGACCCAGAAAGCAAGTTTATAAAGCTTACAAAACTAAAAAATACAAAGCTAAATGACCTATCATACAATCAACTTGAGCAGCAGTATAAGAGTTATTTTATAAGCTTAATAAATCAATCAATACGATCCATTATTATAAAGAACTGGCCTTCTGAAACATTTCTCTATACAATATTTTACAGACTTAATACAGGTAGCCTTAGCCTATCTCCACAAGAATTGAGGAGGGCATTAAAACCCGGAGGGTTTATGGACTTTGTTGATGATTTTTCCGGAAATAGCAAAGTCATTCAGGCACTCTTAAAACTTAAAGCCCCGGACTACAGAATGCGAGATATGGACCTGGTCATAAGGTATTTCTCCTTCGCCGATCGAATAAAAGAATATAAGGGTGATTATAAAACATTTTTAGACAAAACCTGCGATCTGTACAATAAGGAATGGGAAAAAAGCAAGGACAATATCATGGATAAGGCAAAGCGCTTAGAGACATTAATAGAAGCTGTCAAAAAAGTTTTTAAGCCAGAAAACGCTTTCAAACGGTGGCGAAATAATAAATATGAAAGCCGTTTGAACAAGGCAGTATTCGATGTTATGGTTTATTACATCCAATCCGACAAAGTTTTGACGGCTTTCCAAGCAAAGAGCGCAGCAGTAGTGGATGCATTTAAGAATCTATGTTTAAAAAATCCCGTTTTCCTAAAAGCGATAAGCAGCAATACGAATAATCAAATAGAAACATCAAACAGATTTGTTATTTGGGGAAAAGAATTAAGAAAGGTATTGAAGATCTCCGTGCCCATTCCATCAAATCTTTCTCAAATCGCTAAATCCGCTCAGAATTAACAAATGGCTGCTTCAGCGAGATACAGGAATCTTCACACAAGGATTAATGCGCTTAAAACTAGATTCTTGCATTTCGATAATGTGGACTCATTTCAAGCAGAAAATCAAGATAAACTAATGTCCTTTCACTTACTTGTTCACGCAGAAATTGAATACTTTTTCGAGGAATATGCCAGATTCATTATAATACATCTTCGAAATGCATGGACAGCGAGGAAAAAAATATTTCCAAGCCTTCGATATCTATTTTTATATTCCCCAAATAAATACGATCCGACCGTTTTCATTCCGATTAGCGACAGAATACTAAATTGTTGCACCTCTTTCATTGCCAGAATCGATAATAACCATGGCATTAAGCAGAGCAATATAGTTTCATTATTTGCCCCGCTTGGAGTAACGGAAACCTATTTAGATAACATCTGGCTTGCAACAATGGATGCTTTTGGAACTCGAAGGGGCTCCTATGCACACAGAAGCATTTCGGTTCAAACACTCATTGACAAAACAAACGAGCTAAATGAGCTTAATATCGTCTTATTCGGTATTAAGAAACTTGACATTAAACTACAAACTCTCACCAGAAAGACTCTGCGAAAACCGTTCTAAAATTGGATGCATACAACATCGGTTTTCTGCAATGCTGGGCTCGACGCAGTAAATCACCTTCTTTTCACGCTTTGAAGCATAGTGGTCGAGTCAGTTTCCATTAGGAGCGCGACTCGTAACGTCATCTTTCAAATTCTATTTAACTTTATCCTAGCCAGGGCTTGACTCTTCACGATTTCCCCGCACTGCAGAAAGCCGTGGACGTTAGCGGTAATTCTCAAGACAAACTCAATTAGGTGACAGCAATAGAAAAATTTTGTCGCATTCTCAGGCAAAGATCAGCTGAACATAAGTCCGCTGGTCAACTTCTATTTTCAAAAAAACATTACGGACAACTCCTCTCTATACTACGCCAGGAATTAGATTCTTTAGTCCGCACGGTGTTTTTATTAAGTAAGGATTTAAAAATGAGACAGCACTTCATTAATCAAACATTGCGGAATGAAAGGTGGACTCATCCAAACTCCAAAAAGATCGTAACAGACAGGCAAATGGTTGACCTTACCGATAAACTTCACGGTTGGACTAATTCAGTATATAAACTGGGATGTGCCTTTATTCATTTATCTCCATTAGCAGATTATAAAACAGCGACCCTTTTGAACAATTAACGCCTACTGAAAACAAAGACATAAAACGACACCTGCATAACTATCATGGATTCCCATTGTCTCAACCATTAAACATGACTACAGTTAGCCCTTTTTTGCTCAAAGTCTTTGACAAAATTTCCGATAATTTAGGATACTACATTGACTCTTTACAAAACAAAAGTGTAGAAGGTATTCAAAATTTATAGTGAAGAACTACCGCTAACGTTACCTGCAATGCCATTTGAGCACTCTAATATTGATGAAGCTGATGTGATTAA
>CAZQKP010000045.1:0-4100 GCA_964594005.1 uncultured Candidatus Saccharibacteria bacterium | reverse complement strand
TTTCGGACAATTTCGGCGAAACAACCCAACAAATCCATTCATTGCGGGCAAGTGGCGTAATATCTTCCCAGGCCGAAATTGCAGCTTTGGATGAAATAAGGGCCTTTTTTAAATCCTCGGGCAGTTTGTGGGCTGTACCTCCTAAAATTTTCTGTAACATGAAGGCATTATAGCAAATTACTATTGCTTCTTGCGTTTTACTGCAAGTTCTATTATTTTTTCGAGCTGTTTTTTATCAATATCAGCAAGTTTGTTTATATAGAGACAACCACCACCTTCCTTATACTTGCCTAATTTCAAGAGAAAATCATTTTCTTTTCTGTGTTCTTGTAAGCCACTAGTTGTCATTTTGAAAATTTTCAAGCCATAAAGAGCTATGTTTTGTTTTCGCGGAGAAAAACCAATAACCATCCACTCGCCCTCTTTGCCACTAGCATATTTATATTTCCTTCTACCAAATCCAACAATTTGTGCACCCCACATCTCCGGCTTGGCTTTAGTCGCCTTCTCCATCATTTGAGAAATTGCCAAACTATCTTTCCGTTTCTGCTCCTCTTTAATAGAGCTCAAAAATTTACTTACACTCGCCTTATTAACCTTTGTTTTTAATTCAGGCATTTATTTATTAAGAGCTTGTTTTAGATCCTCTATACTTAACTCCACGCGAATGTCTCTTTTAAAACTGCCATCGTCATTTTTCTCCTCATCATTTATCCAAATTTGCCCAGGGGTGAATTTATACATTTTTAGCACTCCTTCATACTCATTTAATTCCTCTGCATCACCTTGCATATATATACCTTCACCTGTTCCCTCTTCTGCATGAGAATCATAAATAACAACAAATACTCTTTTTTCTTTTCTTATGTTTTGGGAATGTATACTATTTTCATTTGAACCCCACGTGAAGGTCAGATCTTCTTTTAAATTTGGAGCCACCGGAGTATTCCAAGGCGCTCCATCCTCGCAAACAGTTGCAATGGTGATATATTTCATTCCCTTCAATATTCTAACTGCACTGGCTAGATGTCTTTTTTCCATATCGGAATTATATCAAAAGCATAGGATCAAGCTTACCGCGACCTTGGCGGAGAATTTCAATCTTGCCGTCTTTGAGAGAAATAAGAGTTGAGGGTTCGCCTTCGAGAATTTCGCCATTGTCTACATAGAAATTTACACCATCACCAAAATATTTCTTGGCTTCTTCAATTGTGGTTGCAGTCCTCTGCCCTTCCAGATTGGCACTTGGCGCAACAAGCGGGCCTGTTTCTCTAATTGTTTCTCGTAGCATTGCGTCATTTGGAAGTCTCACCGCAAGTTTATGTCCAGAATTTATATATGAAAATTCATCGCTTTCGAGGGAGAGCTCCACACTAAAAGGCCCCGGCCAAATTTTTTCTAAAACTTTTTTATCTTCTTCAGAGAGACTTGCCCCAAACTTTTCCAAATCAGAATGATCTGCAATTAGAACAATAAGTGGCTTGTTTGGTGTTCTTTTTTTGAGCTCATATATTTTTGCTACAGCTTTTTTATCAAATGCTCTACCAAGAATTCCGTAAATTGTATCCGTCGGCATAACCACAACACTGCCATTTGTATTAAGAGTGTTAATTACCTCCTCTTTCATTTTGTGACTAGGAAACTTACCTAAGCAAGAAATAGAAAACGGCAACAACTATTATTTGAAATAAGATAGTCAACAAAAGTTTCTTGAGATCAGTTAATCTCCACGGAATGAAATATGGATAGCCTAGGGATAAAAGAAATACGATGAGTGCGGCCACTGTTGTCACTAACAAATTTGGACCCTCGGGATCATTGAAAAATACGAACATCAGCCTGGAACTCACGATTGCCGTTACTGCCAAGATTATTAATGAAGTTCTTTTTGATATGGTCATGTATTAATTATAACAGAGTAGACGTCCATTTAGTTGCAACGGAATAGTGTTAATATAAGAGCGTGATAATTTTATTTATTAAATATATCTGTTTATTTTTCGCACTAGCGTTTTTGCTTATTTTTATAGCCGATAGATTGATTCGAGCAAAAGGGTACCGAGGACCTGTAAGCGATCATTTTGATGGCAAGAAATTTTTAAACCAGAAGAGCCCAGAAGAGACGCCTCGAGGATTCGGGAATCTTCTTGTGTGGATGATGTCTCGCGAAAAGAATACCTGGGAGAAACGCACCATAACACCGACAAAGCTAAGGCCTCGCATAGACGGTAAGGAAATTTTGGTAACTATGATTAACCACGCAAGCGTACTCATCCAAACTGAAGGCTTAAATATTATCACTGATCCTGTGTATTCCAAACGAGCAAGCCCATTTTCTTTTATCGGGCCACAGCGGTTTATGAATCCCGGTATAGCTTTTGAGGACTTGCCCAAGATCGATATAATACTCCTCTCCCACAACCATTACGATCATCTTGATATAACTACACTGAAACGCATAGTTTCGCGTGATAACCCGCGCATATTTGTGCCGCTTGGTAATAAAGAATTTCTAAAACGACATGGAATTACTTCCACAGAACTGGATTGGTGGCAGACTAGGACATTAACAAACGAAATTTCTCTCACTTGTGTGGAAGCTCAACACTTTTCTGCACGTGCTCTCTCGGACAGAAACACAACTCTATGGTGCGGTTGGGTTATTAAAACTCCGGACGGAGACATATATTTTGCTGGTGATACTGGTTTTGGCCCTTTCTTGGATCAAATCTCACTACATTTCCCGAATGGTTTTCGTCTAGGACTTCTGCCGGTAGGTGCTTTTCGGCCAGAATGGTTTATGAAAAAAGTTCATATGTCCCCAGATGAAGCATTCGAGACCCAGAAAAAACTTTCTATCCAAAATGTTTTTGCTATACATTTCGGCACATTTAAACTGGCGGATGATAAACAAGACGAGCCGACTGATAGAGTGAATGAACTTAATAAAAAATTACAAGACCAAAAAAGATTCGTTGCATTGCCAAATGGAGGGAGCATGCAGATATTATAAATAAGCAGTGGCTTAGACGTAAAAGAGGGCCAGTCCCCTGGCCCTCTTCCCCTTCCACACTACGCGTCAGCCCCGATGCACAGGCCACCACAGACGTCGCACTCTCGCTTCCTCTTTGATGGCGGCGGATCTGGTTCCTCCTTGACGTTGAAGCTCATGACGCCCATCGTCCAATCCGTGATGTCAACCGAAGCATCGATCACAGCTCTGTGGATTTTCAGTACGACATTCCGATTCTTCGAACGAACGACGACCGTGAAAATATAGTCTGGCACCGTTACCTCCTTTGCAAAGATTAACACGTAAATTTATATCAGTCAAATAACTATCTCCTTGATAGAACCGTGTTCTCAATAGACATGTCACTCCATTTCCCAGGAAGATGGGTGGTTACGGAATGATTATTTAGGAAATTTAACCTATTTTTATTGAACAATTTTTTATAATCATTGATTGGTCTGCAATAATTCATAATAGGCCGCTCTGGCATTACAAAGGTTACATTCTTGTCTTTCGAGTACACAACGCCAAGTAATAACAGCCCTCCCTTCTTCAAAATTCTACTTATTTCATGTATTACAGGCCCGTGTTGGTCAAAGCTACAACATGTCAATAGACAATCACAGACTACAATATCGAAATAATTATTTAGAAATGGCGTGTCCTGTGCCGGGCAAACTATGGGCGTGCACTCGACATCATGTTTCATCGCCTCCAGGAGTGCATCTGGTAAGACATCGAGTGCAACCATGTTTATTTTTAGCTTTTTATTAAAACTTTTTAAAAAAGTGGCTGTGTCTTTAGGATTCGCCCAATGAGAACAACCCAATACCAAACAGTTGATAGCTCTCTTTCTCTGTAAGAATTTAGATAGTATTTTTTTATTATGTTTATTACTTCCGATATCTTTCAGAAAACCCAGCAAGGCTCTCGATCGATGGGTTTTGTAAAAATCAAAAAATAATTTCTTACCCTGCTTTGTCTTGAATTCAGGACCTATTTTTTTATTTTTTATTACCATAATTCTTTTCTTCATATCTTGTGTGAAATTAGAACTATTTTACATTATCAATTTCCAACTCCATTT
>CAZQKP010000044.1:0-4108 GCA_964594005.1 uncultured Candidatus Saccharibacteria bacterium | reverse complement strand
AAAAAAAGATATGCAAGTATAGGCGAGATTGTGGTTCTTTCTATTCAAAAAGCCAAACCTCGCGAAGCTATAAAGAAAAAAGATGTGGTGAGGGGAATTGTAGTTCGTCAAAAAGCGCCTTTCCGTCGCAAAGATGGTTCCTATATTCGCTTTGATGAAAATGCGGTTGTGTTGGTGACCAAGGATCCCAAGAAAAAAGAACCAATCGCGGGGAGAATCTTTGGTCCAATTCCACGAGAAGTTGGGGAGGTCGGCTATCAGAAAATTATTTCTCTGGCACCTGAGGTTGTATAAGAGATAGTTTAATTTAAAATCATGCACGTAAAAAAAGACGACAAAGTAATAGTTCTAACTGGGAAAGACAAAGGCAAGACTGGCACTGTAGTTAAAGCTTTGCCTAAAGAAAACAAAGTTATTGTCTCCGGTATAAATGTTCTCAAAGTTCATCAAGGTCCAAGAAAGGGAGGCGAGAAAGGACAAATAATTGATAAGGCAATGCCTGTTCATGTTTCGAATCTTAAGAAAGCAAAATAATCATGGAATCCGTAAAACACAAAATCCAAACAGCATTTAAAACTCTCCAAACAGAATTTGGTTATGTTAATCCTATGCAAGCCCCAAGAATAGAAAAAGTAGTTATTTCTTCCGGTGTTCGTTCTGGTTCGGACAAAAAGAAGATTGCTTTAATTGAAGATAGGCTTTCCAAAATTACAGGCCAAAAGCCGGTGCGCAAGGGTGCCAAAATTTCTGTGGCTGGTTTTAAAATTCGCCAAGGCGATACTGTTGGTATGCAAATAACTTTGCGGGGCAGACGAATGTATGACTTCTTGGATAAATTAATCAATGTGGCATTGCCTCGTACAAAAGATTTCCGTGGCATATCGGCGAATTCAGTTGATGACATGGGTAATTATTCATTTGGTATTCGTGAAAATACTATTTTCCCTGAAACATCTGACGAAGATTTAAGAGATGTTTTTGGTATGGCTATTACAGTTGTCACTAATGTAAAAAACAAAGCAGAAACCAAGGCATTTTTGAAACATTTAGGTTTTCCATTTAAAAAAGTTGAAACTAAAGATGAAGTAGTGAAAGAAAAGAAAGTGAGGGTGAGAAAGAAAAAAGAAGTTGCTGCTTAACAAAGTATTTTATTTCATGATATAAAAGTGAGGGAGGCCTCATGACAATAAGTCCATTGGAACTTTCGGTTGTTGCCACAGTTTCTGCGATCACGGGTTATACAGTTAGCGCGGTTCGGGAACGCAGTCACCTTTTCACATACTTTCGAACTTTGCGTGCCAGATATTTGCGCAGAGCAACGATGGGGCTTTTGGAGGAGCTGGGACGGCGGCTCGACTCTGGCACGATGGCCAAGGTAAAGGAGGCGCTTATCAAGAAGCCGGTACATCCATAAGGGTGTACCGGCATTTGCATTGACTTATTGTTATTATAATGCATAGTTATACACAGATAGGTAAATTGGGGTACCTTAATCCTCCAATACGATGAAAGGCGTTCGTCCCTTTCAAGGAGTTTTGCGTAATGGGTGGTGTGCTATTCGGTATTATGGCGTTCTGGGTTTTCACACTCGTCGTCGCCTTTGTGATTGGATTGGCTGTGAGCAAGGCCAATCATGCAGAGGCCCTGAAGCAAGCACGTGATGAAGCTGCTTCGTACAAGGCACTTCATGAGGGAGACTTTGCTCGCCGGGAACGTGAGCGGCAGTCTCGCCACGCGAAGAAGCTGCATGACAGTGTCGAGAACACCAAACGGCGCTTCGTCAACGCCGTGAATGCTCTGGGGAGAGACTTCTATTTGCTTTCTGGTGGTCTCATGGGTGACAACCAAGCAATCGATGTGCTTGAGTCGGCGAGCTCACGGCACAGAGTGATGGAGTTCGTCATCAAGGTAGATGAGATCACTGTTCGTCATCTATACGGTGTCGACATCTTCAAGCATGACGCGGCAGGTACCGAGGAAGCAATCAAAAAGTCACTGGAGTGGCTTACCACTGAGAGCGCTGCCTGAGAGTTCGTTGGCCGGCATCCTACGGGATGCCGGCCTTAAACGTTGACTTAAAACGGCTCAATTGCTAGTATAAAGCGCAACTCGAGAGAGTTATTTTTAATTAGAATGGCGAAAACATCTGTTAAAGCGAGGGCCTTAAAAAAGCCTAAATTCAGCACCAGGGCCACAAACCGATGTTTTCGTTGTGGACGCAAAAGAGGTTTTATGAGAGACTTTGGTCTGTGTCGAATTTGCTTCCGCGAACTGGCGAATGAAGGTAAGATACCAGGGATAAAGAAAGCCAGCTGGTAATAAAAGTAAGTTTTCTTAAGTCTTAAGCCCCTCGGCAAAAGATACTAAGAAAATATAATAAATATGGATCCAATTGGAGATATGATCATAAGAATAAAGAATGCTTCGGATTCGAAGAAAGAATCTGTGGTATTACCTTACTCCAACATTAAAGTGGCGATTCTCGACGTGCTCATGAAAAATGGATTCATAAAGTCATTTGGTAAGCGAGGTAAGAAAATTGCGAAATTTATAGAAGTTGGATTAGTTTATGATGATAACGGTCCAAAAATTTATGGAGTACAGAGACTTTCCAAACCTTCTAAAAGAATTTATCAAAAATCAAAAGAAATAAGATCTGTAAAAAATGGCTATGGGATTCTGGTTCTCTCAACTCCAAAAGGAATTATGTCGGATAAGGAAGCTAGGGCGGCTAATTTGGGAGGAGAAGCACTCTTTAAAATCTGGTGATTTTAAAGAGAATATAATAGAAAAATTTGGTGAATTAAAAATCAAACATGTCGCGAATCGGTAAAAAAGTAATAGAGATAATGCCCAAGACTGAAGTCTCACTTACAGGAGATGTTTTAACTGTCAAAGGTCCCTTGGGTGAACTTAAAAAGAAATTTAACCCAGAGATTGTAATCAAAATTGCTCCTCCTGAAATTACACTAGAGCCAAAAGTAGTTACGTTAGAGTCTCGGGCTTTGTGGGGCACTTATGCATCTCATATTAAGAATATGATCCAAGGAGTTAACACCCCTTACTCTAAGAAATTAATTTTAGAGGGGATTGGTTACAAATCAGAGGTTAAGGGTACAAATTTAGTTTTTGCTCTGGGATTTTCTCACCCAGTTAATGTACCAATTCCAGCAGGTTTAAAAGTTACGGCAGATAAAAACATTATTACTGTTTCTGGGATGGATAAAGAAGTGGTAGGCGAATTTTCCGCCAAGTTGCGAGATCTTAAAAAGCCGGAACCTTATAAGGGCAAGGGCATGAGATACGAAGGGGAGCGGATTAAACGCAAGCAAGGCAAAAAAACAGTTTAAAAATATGAAAAAGTCAGAATTAAAAGTTAAATCAAGACAAAGACGGCACTCTCGCATTCGGGCCAAAGTTTTTGGTATGCCCGAAAAACCAAGACTTTCAGTTTTCAAATCAAACAAGCACATTTCAGCTCAAATTATAGATGACATTAACGGCAGGACTCTAGCTTCAGCTCACTCCAGAGAAGTTAAGGGTAAGAGTATGATGGAAAGGTCAGAGTTGGTGGGAGAGACTTTGGCTAAAAAGGCAATGGCCAAAAAAGTTAAAGAAGTTGTCTTTGATCGCGGCGGCTTTATTTACACGGGCAATGTGCGAGCTTTGGCCGAGGGTGCAAGAAAGGGCGGGTTAAAATTTTAAAATATGGATGATAAAAAGGTAAAAATTAATGATGAAATAAAAACTTCGACGCTCGCGGAGGTCGGAGAGCCGACTACAGGCGTCGGCTTTGAAGAGACAGTGGATGTAGCTCCGACGGAGGCTGCGGTTGCTGCGCCTGGAGAAACTCAGCCAGCAGAAGTTAAACCGGGCAAGAGGGAATTTAAGAAAAATCCACGCAAAGGTGGTCCACGTCGCGAGACCAGAGTTAGATCCGAATTTGATCAAAAAATCATCAGTATTCGACGTGTAACCCGAGTGGTTTCCGGCGGTCGTAGATTTGCTTTCTCGGTGGCTGTTGTTATAGGCGATCACAAGGGCAGGGTAGGGGTGGGGTTAGGTAAGGCGGGGGATAACGCAATTGCCATTGAAAAGGCGGTTCGAA
>CAZQKP010000043.1:2135-4112 GCA_964594005.1 uncultured Candidatus Saccharibacteria bacterium | reverse complement strand
GAAGTTAATTCATCTACATATTCAAAAAATCTAGGGGATCGGGTATCGCGTGGTCGAGGTAAATCAATCCGCATTGTCTTTTTAATCTCACCGGGGTTTGGCGACATGATGAATATTTTGTCGGAAAGTTCCACTGCATCAGGAATCAAGTGATTTACCATAAAAATAGTCATATCGTAATTTTGCCACAGTAACAGCAAGTCTTTCTTTAGGGCTTCGGAAGTAATAGTGTCCAGGCTCGAAAATGGTTCATCTAGGATTAGTAGATCAGGGGAAATCGCAATGGCACGAGCGAGGCCGACCCTTTGATGTTGCCCCCCCGAAAGTTCATCTGGGAAATGTTTTTCTAAGCCGGATAGCCCGACTTCTTTTAATTTTTCTGTCGCTATTTTTCTCCTTTTATTATCTTCCATATCATGCATACGTAGACCAAACTCAATATTTTCCATTGTATTAAGCCACGGAAAAAGAGCATGGCTTTGGAAAACCATCGCAGGCTTTTGAAAATTTTTAACAATTTTTCCGGAAGTTGGTTTCATTAAGCCCAAGATTAAACGAAGTAAGGTTGATTTCCCGGCGCCAGATGGTCCGATCACGGAAACGAAAGAGCCTTTTTCAACTGAAAAATTAATATCTTTTAAAACCTGCAAACCATTGCTTTCAAATCTAGCGCCTAAATTTTCAACTTTAATAATTTCAGTTCCCATGATGATGTCTGGTTTGGGTTAAAAGAGGCGACCAAATTAAGCGATTTATAATAAAAACCAAAATAAGTATGGCGATGGTGCCGGCGTAAACCTCCGCTGTTATGCCGGATTGGCTAGCCTTGTCAATAAAAGCACCAAAGCCACCAGCCTTACCAATTATTTCTGCACCGATTACTGCTTCCCAGCCAATCGCAATGCCAATAATTGAACCGGTTATCATAGCGGGGAAGGAAAGTGGGGCGAGGAAATTGAGAATTCTTTTTGAGCCACGTGCGCCAAAAATATACGCTGCATCATTTAACTCTTCGCTAGCTCCGCGAGTGGCAGTTAAAACGGCAAATAAAATCGGCCAGATAATAGAAGTGGCTGCAAAAATAATTATCATAAAATCAGTGTAGCCAAAAAAATATGCAAAGATGGGAATAAGAGCAAAAGACGGTACGTTCTGAAGTACATCAAAAATAGGAAACAAAATGTCCGAAGTTTTACCTGTACCAACCAAAAGAGCAATGCCGACGCCCAAAATAAGTGCCATCACGTAAGCAAAAGCAATGCGATAAATTGATTCGAATAGCGCAAGAGAAAGACTTTGCCAATTGACTCCTTGCGCAAAGCCCAGCTCGGCCAAAATTAAACTTGCAACTAAAATAACGAGAATGGTGTACCAAGAAATGCGGATGTGTTTTCTGCGACGCGCAACATGGGCGGGATGTCGGGATTTTAATTCGTGAACATAGAACTGCGCCATGTATAATATTATAGCGCAATAAAAATTAAAGACCTGGAGGATTTCCAGGTCTTTAATTTTTAGTAGCCGGGAACTCCCAGCGCTTGGTTAACTAACTTCACGTAGAAGTTAAACGATCCATTACCCCAGATGCCCGTACCAGTTGTTAAGCCTAACGGCATAAGAACTTGGGTAGAGTTAGTGTTTTGCCATCTCGTCACGGCATTTGCAGTTAAAGAGCCAAAATACATCGACTCATTACCAGGTGAACCTATCCCTGAAGCTGAAACTGTAAAGCCTGCCCAGTTTAAATATCTCTGTAGACATTGTACGTCTTCGCCCGATGAGCCGATTTTAAGGGTTCGAGTAATTTCGCACAAAGGGATATTGGAAGCTGCACTTGCCTGCGAGACAGGGAATAGTACGAATAATACCGCCACCATTCCTAGAGCCGCAATAACTTTGCGCCACATTTTTATTAATTTTTTCATGGTTTTGTAATATTTTCTTCTAATCCGACCACGTAATATATAGACGTTTGGT
>CAZQKP010000043.1:0-2035 GCA_964594005.1 uncultured Candidatus Saccharibacteria bacterium | reverse complement strand
TTAAAACATATAAATATTTAACGAGATGTAAAACACACAGATTTTTATGATGATATTTTTACATATTTTTTGTAGAGTTTGGTTAATAAATTACGCCCTATTTTCGGCGAGAGAACGACCAAGGAAATTATATATAACAGAGTCTGAAATCCTTATGAAAAGCCCAATTCATCTTGGCTTCATGAATGTGTATTATTGTAAGGATACGTTAGTTAAGGCGTTTATCTAATCAAATGCGAATTTTACTTGTAGAAGATGAAGAAAGATTGGCCAAAGTCCTAGTTAAAGGGCTTACAAAAAAGGGCTATGCCGCAGACTATCTCACCGATGGCGAGAAAGCCATGAAAAGACTTTCCTTAAACCATATGGACTATGACCTGCTTATTTTGGATTTAATGTTGCCCGGTATGGATGGGCCTACAATATGTAAAGAGCTGAGGGCAGCCAATATAACCCTGCCCGTGCTTATATTAACTGCTCGCAACGAGGTCGAAGTAAAAATTGAGCTACTTCTTTCAGGTGCGGATGATTATATGGTCAAACCTTTTTCTTTCGAAGAATTGTGCGCCAGAATTTCGGCTCTCTTACGCAGACCAACCGAGTCATTGCCCCAAGTTATATCTTCTCAGGACATAACTCTCAACTCTACTGAACATGTGGTAATGAAGAAGGGTAAAAGTATCCCACTTACTTTGAAAGAATTCATGTTGCTTGAATATTTTATGCGTCGGCCTAATATAGTTATATATCGCGATGAACTTATAACCCACTTATGGGATTTTAATTACTCTTCCTTTAGCAATGTAGTCGATGTCCATGTTAAAAACCTTAGAAAAAAACTCGATTTGGATAGCGAGCCAAAAATATTGGAAACGGTTCGCGGGTTGGGTTACAGATTCGTACAATAAATATTGGGGGGATATTTTTTTTCGAACCGAGCTCAATATTATTGTTTTGCAAATTGTTTTTGCCTTATCTATTGCTGTTGTAGTAGTTATCTCTTTCAACTATCTCTACAAAGATATTTTACAGACGGTAATTCAGGGAATAACTGTAAACATTATTGATAAGGGTGCGGTATCAAGCAAGGATCTGGTGAGTTCAATCGAAATAGTGCGAAGTAAAAATTTTATAGATGTTCTGGGTGTGGCGCTCATAATAACCCTTACCTTCAGTTACTTTATAGCCAAGCTTACTTTGCATCCTAGCCGGGACGCGCTTAAAACTCAAAAGCGTTTTATCAGTGACGTAGCTCACGAATTGCGCACCCCGCTTTCAGTTATAAAGACTAACAATGAGGTGGCACTTCTCGAAACTAATTTTTCCGAAAGCGCTCGCGAGGTTTTTAAAGAAAACATAGAAGAGCTGGATCGTGTCTCAGGCATCATTAATAATTTACTCACGTTTAATACACTGGTTAACCCGGAACCGATTAAATTCGAAATTGTTGATCTCGGCGCGGTGGTGGAACTGTCCATCTCTAAACTAGAAGATCTGATTAAAAAAAAGGAGATAGAAATAGTGACCAAAATGATTAGCCCTTACACCGTCTGGGGGAATCAGGTTGCGTTGGAGCAAATTGTCACAAATATAGTTAAAAATTCGATAAATTATAATCGTCAGGGAGGCAGGGTAAGTATAAAAATTGAGCCCGATTATCGTGGCAGTGTGGTTTTGGTGGTGGAAGACAACGGAATAGGTATATCCCAAAACGATTTACTCCACGTATTTGAACCTTTTTTTCATGTGGATCTTTCTCGTCACAGAACGAGTGGCTCTGGTAGTGGTTTGGGTCTAACCATTGTAAGTGAGTTAGTAAAAATGCACTCTGGCAAAATCAGCGTAAAAAGTCGCATAAAGCAGGGGACGGCTGTCACAGTTATTTTGCCCTATACTCGTGACTCGAGTGATAAGGATAGAAACAATTCCAGTAACAACGAAGTTTCAATCAATTTTTTGAGACGTAGCAGAAGACCACTTAGCTAATTTTTTTGCCTATTATCCATTTACGGATATCCTCAAATGTACCACGCAC
>CAZQKP010000042.1:0-4127 GCA_964594005.1 uncultured Candidatus Saccharibacteria bacterium | reverse complement strand
GAGTTTGTGTAAAGCGTGTTCCATCAATAACCAGTAAATCTTCACTGCCCACGAGAAAATTTTGATCCTAAGTCATCCCACGTGATTCCCGCCCTGATCAAGAAAGTACACGAAGCTCTAAGCCGGAATGAAAATGAAATTTTACTTTGGGGCACAGGAAGAGCTTCTCGAGAGTTCCTATATGTTGAAGATGCGGCCAGAGGGATTGTTATGGCCACCAGATTTTATGACAAACCGGAACCTGTTAACATCGGGGCTGGAAAAGAAATCACCATCAAGGAGCTGATCGGTCTTATCTGCAACCAAATGAATTTCGAGGGCGAAGTTGTGTGGGATAGCACCAAACCCGATGGCCAGCCGCGCCGCTGCCTTGATGTCAGCCGCGCCGAAGCAGAATTCGGTTTCCGCGCCACAACTGATTTTTCAGAAGGTCTCCAAAAAACCATCGAATGGTATCTAGAAAACAAACCCGACGCATAGTCGGGTTTTTAACTAAAACCCCCATCCCATAAAATTTCATTTTGAGTTTTTGGCATTTGAATCAAACCAAATTTTCTTAGCAAAAAATGGCACACGCGCCAAGGAAACAAGAGGGGGTTTTTTCTGTGATAATGATAAAAAATATTAAGACGATATTTTAAATAAAATGCCGTGGAAGTATAATCTTTTACCAGCTTAATATTGTCGTCCGACCAAATTTTAAATTTCCTCACACTAATGCTCTGAGTAGAGATCGGGTGGTTGAACAAATTTATTCTGCAAAATTTAATCTTCCCAGCATTTACTATGCATCTCAAGGCAAATTCTGGATCAGAAGCAAGATTAGAAGTAGAAAGGAGGCCAACTTTAGCAAAAACTTTTCTTCGATAAAGAAAGCCAACCCCACATGAACCATATTTAAAAATATTCTCAACATTATTTCCATAATCAACCCCAGGCGGAACATAAAAGTACTTTTTATCATTGCCGTATTGCTTTGTTCCACCACAAACAAGTAGGTCTATCTGGGGATTATCTTTCATGACGTTAATCGCCTTTTCAAAAGATTCAGGGTAAATTATATCGTCGGTCTGCAAAATCATGACAATCTCTCCTCGAGCCAATAGAATTCCTTTGTTTTGAGCTTCAGTTATACCTGAATCTGGCTCAGAAATATATTGAGCTATCAGATTCTGGTGGGCATAAATTACTGATTTGGCTTCCTCTGAGACACTGCCGTCGATTAAAATAAGCTCATCTTGTTCTTTAACAAGATCTTTAATCTTAGCCAAGGTTTTTTCCAGTAAATTTGTTCTGTGTTTAGTTACCAGAATAAAAGACACCCTTTTGCTGCATTGCTCTTTAAAAGATTTCATTAGGGGAATAATTATCCGCTTTATAAATTACAGAACTGCCAGAATTCTCAAATTTAAAAGGTACTAGTAGTAATTTTTTAAGCACATCTTTCACATACAACTGTCGATCTGGCGGAACATAGAAAAGAATAAAACCTCCGGCCCCGGCTCCCAAAATTTTACCACCCAAAGCCCCCGCTTTCATTGCCGCCGAATAAATATAGTCGATTTTGCTGTTGGTAATTTTAGGAGAAAGACTTCTTTTTAATTGCCAGGTTTCGTTTAGTAATCGGCCGAAGTCATCTAGGTTTCTATTTTTACTCATTAAGATACTCTCGGCTTCTGGCACCAAGGCGAGCATGGAATTTAACTCATTTTTCTTTTTAGAAATGTTCTGTATCTGTTCTTTGGCAATTGTGGAAGCATTTCTAGCCCAGCCGGTAAAAAACAGCATCAAATTGTTCTCCAGTTTTTTAAGCCGCCCGTTATCTACTTTTAGCGGAACTACTTTAACAGTCTTGGGGCCGCCAAAAACAATTCGATTAAAACCGCCGAAAGCTACTGCGGTCTGATCTTGAGCGCCGACATTCTCTTTAATAAGATTTTGCTCTATGTGAATTGCTTCAAGAGCTAGTTGGGCACTCGAAACTTGTTGTTTTTTTAACCCATACAAAGAATGTAAAAAACCGACCGTAAAGGCGGAGCTTGAACCCATTCCAGACTTACCTGGCAAATCGGCTGTATGAACCATTTCGATCCCTTCTTTAAAATTTAAAAATCTTAAACATTCACGAACTGAAGGATGATCAATGTCTGAAATACCAGATTTTATCCTCTCGGTTTTGCTATAGCGAATTCTGTGCTTATATCTAAAAAATGACGGCAAATATCGAGTTGCAACATAACAAAACTTATTAATTGAGGTGCTCAAAACCGCGCCCGGATTTTCTCGATACCACTCCGGATAATCTGTGCCGCCACCAAAGAAAGATATTCTAAATGGTGTTCTGGTGATAATCATAAAAAACTTAAGGTGAGCTTTTTGACACCAATTAATACTTTAATATTCCAGTATTTTTTTACAACTTGTAAAAGTTCATAACTAATTGCGTAATCAAAATCCCGCTCTAGGCGGGATATTATTTAGTAAGGACGATACTGGAATTGAAGACCAGCATATCTATTTCGTTATCGAGAAAACACTGCAACGCATCTTCTGGTTTTTCAACGATCGGTTGACCCATAATATTGAAAGACGTATTAAGGATCACCCCAACCCCGGTCAATTTTTTAAAAAGAGTGATAAGCTCATAAATTGCTTTATTTTGCACCGAGGTCACAGTCTGAATCCTGGCTGTGCCATCAACATGAGTAATTGCTGGAACAACTTTCTGTTTTTCTTTCAGCACGTTATAAGTCATGAGCATGTACGGCGACTCGTGACTACTGTCAAAGTACTCTCCACAATCTTCTATACGAACTATTGGAGCAAAAGGCCTAAATCCTTCACGATGTTTTACTCTAGCGTTAAGAATATCTTTCATTTCGGCTGGAAACGGTGCCGTGAGAATTGATCGATTACCCAAAGCTCGAGGCCCAAACTCCATGCGCCCATTAAACCAGGCAACGATTTTCCCTTCAGCCAAATACTTAGCTACTGCCAGCAATACATCTTTGGGTTTTCTAAAGGAGGCGTCCGCCCTTTTGAGCATGGCCTCAATGCTCGAGGTACTATGCTCGGTTCCCAAAAAAGAATCTTGGGACTCATATCTTTTCCCTTTAGGCTTTCTCTGATAATAACAGTAGAGGGCAGCGCCCAAAGCAGAGCCGGCATCATTAGCCGCTGGCTGAACGAATATATTCTCAAATCCAGTTTCACGGAGAAGCCTGCCGTTGGCCACACAATTTAGGGCAACCCCTCCTGCCAAACAAAGATTCTTGCTCTTGCTAACCCGGAAAAGGTGTTTGGCAGAATGAAGCATCACTCTTTCGGTCACTTCTTGGATCGAAGCCGCCATATCCATATGTCTTTTAACAATCTTTTCTTTGGGTCCGCGAGGCGGTCCACAGAGTTTAAAAAATTCTTCAGACATGCGAGATCCTCTCTTAAATGGATACGCGGTATAGTCTAGGTTTACTCTAAACTTACCTCCTGGTAGCAACTTAACAATATCATTGAAAACCTTTCTAAATGTGGCCGGATCACCATATGACGCTAAACCCATCACCTTTCCCTCATCACAATGGCGGATAAAACCTAGGTAATCGGTAATCGAAGTATAAAGTGAACCAATAGAATCTGGCCACCGTACTTCAAATCCCGGCAAAATATTAATTTGGTTCCCTTTGCCAAAACCGCATAGCATACTCTCAATATCCCCAACCCCATCTATACTCATAATGGCACTAGACTGAAATCTCGAAGGATAAAACGCGCTACCCATATGAGAGAGGTGATGAGAGACATGCACAATTCTACCTTTAAAATTTAGCAGTTCTCTGATCAAATCATTCATCTGTAAAAGTAACCCTACTGTTTCTAGTTCGGATCGCATTCTTTCATTGGCTTTTGGGAAAAATTTTAACCAGTGGCCCAAAAACTTCTCCTTGATATGCCTTTGAAGATCATATGGAATTGTGATGATATCTATGTCAGAAATCTTGATTTTCGCATAATCCAGGCAGGCTTGAACAGAATTTATCGGAAACTCCCGAGTATGTTTTTTGCCAGAGAGCCTCTCCTCTTCAATAGCAAAAACAACGCGCCCATCCTGGATGAGCGCGGCTGAAGTA
>CAZQKP010000041.1:0-4188 GCA_964594005.1 uncultured Candidatus Saccharibacteria bacterium | reverse complement strand
TGCTTTTTTGGTGCGCAGTAAGAAAATGCTGGGAGCATTTTCGGGAGGACTCGAAGACCTTTGATAGTTTTTTGTGAGTTAGCGAAACAAAAAACAGAAAAGGTGTACAGAGTCTGTAAGACTAGAGTCCTCCATTACACATTACAAATTAATTTTAAAACACATGACTGATAAAGAATTATTTATTCATACATTAAAAAGCGAGTTACCAAGATTTGAGAGAGTGATGAAAGCAGTGGAAGCTGTACCAGAAAAGAAGCACTCTTATAAACACGATGAAAAATCGAGAACCACTTTCGAACTTCTGTCCCATACATTTGGTTCGGAATCAGGTATGTTCCCAGTAATCTTACAAAAAGGTCAGATGGATTTTATCAGTTGGCCACAGCCAAAATGGAAAACTGCTGAAGAGGTACACAAAGAGTTCAATAAAAACATGAAAAAGACATTGCAAATTGCTCAAAAAATGTCTGCAAAAGATTGGGAGAAGAAAGCACAACTAATGATGAATGGCAAAGTTACTTGGGAAGACAAACGAGGCCAAATTGCCTTTGAATTTCTGCTTGATTTAATTCACCATCGTGCCCAACTCTCAACTCACCTACGACCTATGGGCGGTAAGGTACCTTCGATTTATGGACCAAGTGCAGATTCCCAAAATTAATTCAAAAAAATTAAAAATGTGGTAATGTTTTACCACAGCCCTTGTAGTTAAATGGATATAACCGCGGACTTCTAAGCCGCTATTCGAGGTTCGATTCCTCGCGAGGGCACATTATTAAACTGAAGGGTCTTTTGGCGCAGAGCTGTTTTTTATTTTTTCTTGATTTGATGCACGGTCTTTGATATCACTTATTGTCTTTTGAAAAAGATCAGTGTTAATTTGTATCTCTCCTTCGGAATTCTTTGAACTTACCATAAATAATTTGCCTTGATCAACTTCCAGATAGAAATAAACTGCAATAGCAATATTTAAGAAAAAGAAAATGAAGGTAATTGTTAAAATTATTTTCCAGTCTCGCATTGGCCAAATTCCCTCTTTACGATAAGAGCCTCGAAAAGAATTTATTTTATCCAGAAGAGGTTTTAATTGTAGGAGAATATCTTTCATGATTTGTATTTTAAAAGCCTAATTTCAAAATCAGATTTCCAACCGTCGGATTCCGATTGTAAAGAAAACTTACTTATTTTTACCTTAAAAGGTAATGCTTCTATCTGGGCCAAAAAATTATAATTACCTGACCAACTGCCTTTTGTTTCAGCTACTATTTTGAAATAAGTGATTGAAGAGGAAGATATTTTTGGATCGTCTTCGAAGGAAAGTGAGTTAATATCCATACTTAGGCCATCTTGGGTTGCGAGTGCTTGTAAGTCTTCGATAAACTTAACATCCTCCCCGTTAGGAATAATGGAACCATTCACCCGAACAATATCTGGCCCCAGATCTGAAATTGTTTTTTGTTCCGAAAGAAGATAATCTCGTCTCTCGTTGCTTAAATCAAGCTCATTTTGGGAAAGGGAAATTTTTTGGTTAATATTCTTTATATTACTGTATACAAAATACATAATCGCAAATAAAAATAGGGATATTAAAGCTAAAAAAATAATTGTAATTTTAAATGATTTCATGAATTTAATACAAGATTTAGTGAAAAATTAATATTTTTATCTTTAGCAAAACTAGATATTGGCAAATCAACATTTTTAAATTTACCGGTAGCCTGCAGAACTTTTACAAACGCCAGAAGAGAATCTCGAGTACTCGAGACACCATTTAGACTTATTGTTGCAACAGAATTATTCCAACTAAAAATAATACCGTTTAGTTTAATTGCATTGGTTTTTTGATCTAAAATCAAGTTAACATAAGGAATGATGGTGGGGTAATTTAGGGCAGAATTTAAAACCTTCAACCTGGAGTTGATTGTCTTTATTTGAGAGTCAATAGAAGCAATGTCGGAAGACGATAGATTTTGGTTCATTTTTTGTGTCTGGCTAGATGTATCTTTTTGTCGATAATAAGACGAAATCAAAGCAGGCGTCATAAAAATCACAGTGGTACATTCTAAAAAGATTAGAAGCAGCAAAGCAATCACAACCAGACGAAATCTATAGTTAGATTTAATTTCCTTTTTTAAATTTTCAGGAAGTAAATTAAACATGTTAAATTAGTTCATCACTAGGTAAGGCTAGACCAACCGCTGCTACATATTTAAGCGAATCAGAGAAAGAAATATCTGGTATCATTTTTTCAATATTAAAGGCATTGAGCCAAACGTTTCCGAGAGATGAAACTGTTTTATTGTGAGTGGCTAGATAAGAGATTGTCGTTTCATCAAAATTTTCTCCACACGCGATGATTTTTGTTATTTTATTATCCGGTTTATCTATGTTTTCTTTGAGAGTATGCCAGTAAACAAAAAGTTTTTTAATTTCCGCGGAGAGAAAATTTGGATCACTGTTAAGCTCCCCCTTGAGAGGAATCGTGGATGTAAATCTAACCAAGCCAAAACTTTCTACATAAAGACCAACTTTATCTGGACTAAAGTGAACAATAAGAGCGGTGCCGAAACTGCTCGGAGGAAGTAAGGCCCTAACTATGGCTTGAGACTCAATTTCTAAAGACAGAGGGAAAAGACCTGCTTTGCGCAAGATTTCTACTTCGCTTTCAATAAATTTAATTGGCAAACAAGAAACCACAACATCTAGGTGTTGTTTTTGCCTATGATCAAATAGCTTATAGTCATAAGTAAGTTCTGTTGGTGAAACTGGCACATTTTCTTCCATTTTAGATTCAACTGCTGATCTAACTTCTTTCTGCTTAACGATTGGTATTTTGGCCGTAAAAAGGTACGCCTTCTCCTCCGGCAGAGACACTCTCACGTAATTTAAGTTAAGCTCTTTTTTTAATTGCTCCAGATTGTTAATTAGCTCATCTGGATTATTAATCTCGCCAGAGATAATGACTCCTGGTGGAAGTTTTTTTTCTGCATATTTCTCTACATACAAAGAGCCTTTCTTGCGGCCGAATTGAATACACCTAATTGCAGAATCAGATATAGCTAAACCGGCAAATGGCGGACTTAAAAATCTAGGAGGAGGAAAAGCTTCAAGGATTTTATTAAACATACTCTGCCTAATTATACCAAGGGAGTAGGCAAAAAAAAGGTAAAACTATTTAACTTTACTCCCAACTTGTGCCTCAGGCATTACTTCTAAAAGCGAAAAGAATCTATTTTCTCCTTCCCCACCATTCACAGCTAAAATCATTCCCTGGCTCTCCAAGCCTCGAATAGTTCTTGGCTCAAGATTATAGGCAAAAGCACATTTTCTACCAACTAATTTCTCGGGGTCAGGGAAAAACTCACTTATGCCAGAAATAATTTGCCTAGTTTCTTCGCCAAAATCAACAGATAATTTCAATAACTTATCAGTTTCTGCTACTTTCTCGGCACTTTTTATTTGACCAATTCTGATTTCTAACTTTTTAAATTCGTCAATTGATATCATATGTTTTCACTATTTTTATTATTAATTGTATCCAAATAATTTTTAAGAATTATTGCTGCAGCGGAAGCATCTAGCATTTCGTTTTTGCCTTGCAGTCGCTCGGCTTCCATGGAGGTCATAAATTCGGGGTGAAATGAAACTGGCAATTCTAGATTTTTTTTAAGCTCATCTACAAATAAATTTATTTCTTTCATTATCTCGTTGTCCGTGCCTTTATAATCTTTGGACTCCCCGACCACAATTTCCCCGATTTTATTTTCTTCGCAAATTTTTATTATGTCGAAAATAATCTTATCAGAATTATTTATAACCTTAAGCGGAAAAGCTATGCGATTAAACTCATCTGAAATAGAAACCCCCACCCTTTTTTCACCATAATCTATCCCTAAATATTTCATCTCGCTATCTTAACATTTACCCATTTTTTTGGTATTATTCAAAATTATGAGTCCAGCAGATGCAATTAATATAATCCCGACTTGGCTGATTGCTTTAGTTATTTTATGGACTATCCCGTGGAAAGGCTGGGCTCTCTGGAAGGCCGCCCGGCTTTCACATAAAAAATGGTTTGTTGCCTTGCTAATTATTAATACATTAGGTATTTTAGAGATCATCTACATTTATTTTGTCGCTAAAAAATACACTGTAGAGGTGGAGGAAAAATAAAGGATGGGTGGC
>CAZQKP010000040.1:0-4500 GCA_964594005.1 uncultured Candidatus Saccharibacteria bacterium | reverse complement strand
ACGAATGGTGAGTGAATTAATTACTGCTAAAGTTAATGATGGCAAAGGATACACTTTGTCGTGGCACCTGTCAATACTCAGCAATATTTAGAGCAAAAGAAAATAGCCTTATTTCTAGCCATATTATTTTTTTTGTCTTTTACGATTAAAAATAATTAAAAGTCTGTCCTTTAAATCTCTTTTTGACATTGTTTAATATATATTGTTTTAGAAAGAGGTCTAAAGGACATAATTTATACTTGACTTTGTCCTTTAAGAAAAACGTCCTTGATACTCTAATTACTAGCCCAGAAGTCTACAAAGGTGCTGCCTCTTGTGGTATTCTAAAAATATGAAGGATATTTTTCTGAAACCCTATGATCCAAGGGAGACTGAGCCGAAGATTTATAAAAAATGGGAAGAAAGTGGTTATTTCAACCCCGATAAATTGCCCGGAGAAAGAACTGAGCCGTTTACAATCACACTTCCTCCACCCAACGTAACTGGGACACTCCATGTAGGGCATGCTTACGAAGATACACTGCAGGACATAGTAACTCGTTTTCAAAGGATGCTGGGTAAAAAAACACTTTGGTTGCCTGGAACTGATTCTGCAGCAATCGCAACTCAGGCCAGAGTTGAAAAAGACTTACAAAAAAACGAAGGCAAGAGTCGTCATGAACTTGGCCGTGAGGAATTGGTAAGGAGAATATACGACTTTGCCAAATCAAGTGAAAATACAATTTTGAGTCAGGTCCGTAAAATGGGAGCTAGTTTAGATTGGTCCAGGTATGCGTACACTCTGGATGACAAAAGAAATCTTGCCGTATCTACCGCATTTAAGCGAATGTATGATGTTGGATTAATATACAAAGGTCATCGCATTATAAATTGGGACCCAAAAGGCCAAACCACAATATCTGATGATGAGATGGTCTATCAAGAAGAAAAAGGTAAGTTCTATTATTTTCAATATGGACCGTTTGTAATTGGCACAGCCAGACCTGAAACAAAATTTGGTGATAAATATGTGGTTATGCACCCCGAGGATTCCCGTTACAAAAATTATAAGCACGGACAAACAATTGAACTAGAATGGATAAATGGACCGATCACTGCAACTGTAATAAAGGATGCTGCTAGTGATCCAAATATTGGCTCTGGTGCAATGACCATTACTCCATGGCACTCAATTATCGACTTTGAAATTGCAGAAAAATACAAGCTGGATAAAGAACAGATAATAGACAAATATGGAAAACTCTTACCCGTCGCAGGAGAATTTGCTGGAATGAAAATAACTGATGCCAGAGAAAAAATCGTAGAGAAGCTAAAAGAAAAAGGACTTCTAGTAAAAGTGGATGAAAACTATATACACAACATTGCCACATCCGAACGTACAGGCGCGGTTATTGAACCCCAAATAATGGAACAGTGGTTTGTGGCAGTGGATAGAAAATTTAAAATTCCATATTCGGAAATCCCGGGAATAACAAGCGGATCAGAAATAACACTTAAGGAACTTATGAGAAACGCTGTGGAAAGTGGTGCAATCGATATGCCCCAAGAAGGCTTTCGTAATACTTACTTTCATTGGATTGATAATCTATACGACTGGTGTATCTCCAGACAACAATGGTTTGGCCATCGCATACCGGTATGGTATAGAGAAAAGGAAATTTATTGTGGCGTAAATGCACCTGAGGAAAAAGGCTGGGAGCAAGACCCCGATGTGTTGGACACATGGTTTTCATCTGCACTTTGGCCATTTTCTACATTGGGCTGGCCAGAAGAGACTTCTGATCTTAAGGTTTTCTACCCGACCTCATTTATGTCACCCGCTTACGAAATACTTCCACTCTGGGTTTCTAGAATGATTCTCATGAGTGGATTTCATTTGGGCAAAATCCCCTTTAAAAAAGTCTTGATCCACGGCTTAGTTCGGGCAAAAGATGGTAGAAAATTTAGTAAATCTCTCAATAATGGGATTGACCCTCTAGATATGATTGATAAATATGGCGCTGATTCTTTACGAATGGGACTAACAGTAGGTGCGCCCATCGGAAATGATGTTAAATTTGACGAGCAAAAAGTTAGGGGCTACAAACTATTTGCTAATAAGATCTGGAACATAACTCGATTTGTTTTAACTAATTGCGAAGGGATAAACGACAGGCCCAAAAAAATATTCGAGTCAGACCAAAATATACTAGATGAACTATCACTTTTGACTAAAGAGGTAACGGAAGATCTAATAGAGTATCGTCTCTATCTTGCCGCTGAAAAGCTCTATCATTATATTTGGCATACTTTTGCAGATAAGATTATTGAAGAATCAAAGGAAAAGCTAAAAAGCGAAGATCAGTCAATCGTTAAATCAGCTAAGTATACATTAAATTACACTCTTGAAACTTGTCTTAAACTAGTCCACCCATTTATGCCTTTCATTACGGAGGAAATATGGCAAAATATGGGTAAGGAGGAACTGCTCATGATTAGTTCCTGGCCAAAATAAATGTTCATCACATTTTTAGAACAATACCCCTACGTTTTGGCATTTCTTCTGGGTTTAATTCCAGCTTTGATCTGGATGTGGTTTTGGTTAAAAGAAGACGCCCACCCTGAACCGGCCAGAATACTCACGCTTTCTTTTTTAGGTGGAATGGTGGCGGTTTTGTTTGCCTTGCCAATTCAAAGACTAATCTATGACCTACTCTCTTCGTTTGGAGTGTCCTGTTTTACTCCGCAGGATATTTTATGCTTCTCTTTATGGGCAGCAATTGAAGAAATAGTGAAATTCGTATTCGTATATTTTATTGCCTTGCAGAGGAAAACCACAGATGAACCTATAGATGATATTATCTATTTAATAGTCTCTGCATTAGGTTTTGTTACATTGGAAAACACACTTTTTTTAAGAGATTTGGTACAACAAGGGGCATTTTTAGACATTATACAAAGTGATAATCTTCGTTTTATTGGAGCAAGCCTACTTCACGTAATGTCATCGGCCACAATTGGAATTATGATGGCCCTTTCTTTTTATAAGTCAAAGATTACCAAAGCTTACTATTTAATTATAGGGCTTATCCTCGCCATTTCCTTGCATAGTATTTTCAATTTACTTATAATGAACAATGTGAATATTTTCCTTACTTTTGGATTGGTGTGGGCAGGTATAATAGCCATACTGCTTCTTTTTGAAAAAGTTAAAAAAGTTTCCAATACTGCTTAATTAATAATTAAATAAAAATGAAAGATTCGCGATCGTTCTTTGAAAAATTGACTGGCTCCATGAGGATGGAGGACGCAGAGGAAGAGCTCGAGCCTAAGTTGCCTGTCAAAGGCAAGGGAGGTGAAGATTGGTTATCTGAAAATGCAGATGAAGGTGAATTGACCGTAGATGTTTATCAAACTCCCACTGAAATCGTGATCAAAAGTATGGTTGCTGGTGTAAAACCTGAAGATTTAGATATATCTATTACTCGCGATATGGTTACAATTAAGGGTAAGCGCGAAACCGAAAGATTTGTTAAAGATGATGACTATTTTCATCAAGAACTTTACTGGGGCACTTTTTCACGAACCATAATGTTACCCCAAGAAGTGGAAGTGGACGAAGCAGATGCAATTGAGAAACACGGACTACTTATTATAAAGCTACCAAAACTCGATAAAAATCGACAAGCGAGACTAAAAGTTAAGGGAAGAGAGTAATGTTTTCAGAATTAATCACAGCATTTATTTTGGGGCTAGTCGGAGGAGCGGTCCCAGGTCCTGTTTTGGCATCTATTTTTACTGAGATTCTTCAGTCTGGATTTTATAGAAGTCTACGCATAGTTTTGTGGGCAATGCTAACAGAGATTGTCGTCGCCTTAACTTGCCTGTTAGTTTTTTCTTCTGCAGGTTTTTCACAATCATTTTTCAGTTGGCTTTCCATAGTAGGAGCCGGCATATTAATATGGATCTCCATACAGCTGTGGAAAATAAAAAGTCTCGAGACGGGAGAAAGAATCAAATTTAGTCCAGGTAAAATAGCCGCCATGATACTTGCCAATGGGGTACTTTGGACGTTCTGGATAACAATATGTATTCCAAAGGCGATTGAACTATCTAAACAATTTAGCTACGGGCAATTCATATTCTTGTGCCTCTTTGAACTAGGTTGGTTTGTATCAACAATTATAATAGCAAGTATATTTTCTTGGTTCAGAAACCTGCTTTCAAACCCGAAGTTTATCCCAATTGTATTCAAGGTTTTTTCAGGAATCTTCTTCTATTTCGCTCTAAGCATGCTATACAAAAGCGTAAACTTATTACTTTAAATAATTGAATTGTGCCGAGAGTCAGGATTGGTCAGGAATAATTTTTTCGCCGTCGCTCAAAAATTTTCCCTACCCGGACTCGCGACCAGTCGGGCTCGACTGGTACCCGCTCCGTCTTGCAATCCTGACAAAAACTTCGTTTTTGTGCCGAGAGTCAGGATTGCACTGACGACCCTTCCCTCTTCAGGGGAATGCT
>CAZQKP010000039.1:3064-4586 GCA_964594005.1 uncultured Candidatus Saccharibacteria bacterium | reverse complement strand
CTTTCACTTCAACGAAGACCAATCCTTTTTGTTTTAGACTCTCAATTACTGAGTAAGTAGTAGTTCTCTTCACACCTGAAGTCTTGGATATTTTTAAAATAGTGCTTGGTCCCAGAGACAGACAGCCTAAATAAACTCGAGCTTCATTTTCTGAAAGCCCCGCATCCTTAAGAGTTGAGAGTAGGGGGTTATTATCCATAAATATGTCGTAAAAGTAGACAACAATATAAGCTTATATTAAATAACTTAATTAATCAATTTTGGCAAATAGTCGACAAATATGACAGAATTCACCAAAAGTATAGGCTTTGTGCTAGAGGAGGGTTTTGTGAATCAATTACAGTCACGTACATTTCACTTGCACATCGATGGTACTTACGTGCCCCCTGCATTTCTTCAAGTTCTGGAGAAACGATTCGGGTTCTGGCAAGCGAATTTCTCAGGTCACCCAGAGGGGTTCCAGCACTTCGAACCGAATTACCACATGACCATGAAGTTCACTGAGGGTAAAAAGTTTAGGGAGGCTTGCCTTGCTTTGGAGAAGCTTGCTCGTAAGCACAGGGATTTTGTCGGGTATTTTGAGGGGGAGTACATCAGAGAAGAGCGGATCGTTCCTGTGCGCAGTTACGGCGGCGCACATGTTCCGTTCAAGTTGAGTCGTCGGCGACTCGATGGTTCAACTTTCGAGCAGTTTCGGGAAAGTGAGCTTCATCTGACTCTGGATAAAGATGTCTCTCATCCAAAATTGGTTGAGGGGCTTCTAGAGTCCGGTCTGTATGGGGCTTACATACCCAAAATAGATCACACCGCTATTGTTCTCACTATCCAGGGTTTTCGTGAGGACATCGGTACACTCACGGAGTGTCTCTGGGAGTACCTTCTTCAGAATGGTGGCGCAGTTCGCGGCAAACTCAAAGAGGAGTTTGCCATCTGGCACAGACTCTACGGAGTTGAACCAGTCGAACTGCCTGAAATTATTGACACCGTCGAATATTTTAAGTAGTTTTTCGAGCGCCATCTCTGATGGCGCTCTCATTTTATTCAATAGCAGATTTTACCTTCTCTGCATTCCCATCTAAATCTTTTTTATCTCCTTCAGCAAATTCGGGTGCAGGATAAACCCAAATATGTGCGTGGGGTACATCTTCTCCGACTACATTTCCTATGATCATATCTGTGCCGAAAACTTTTCTTTGGGCAAGAGCAACTTTTCTAGCGACTTCAAAATATTCGCCTACGTTTGGTACATCCCATACCCAGCGGTAGTGCTTCTTGGGAATTATTTGTGTGTGGCCCGGGGCACGAGGATTTATATCAATTATGCCCAGAAAATTATCATCCTCATAAACCTTGCGTGTAGGTATTTCCTCCTTAACAATTTTACAAAATATGCAATCGTCCATCCCGTTAGATGTACCAGTAGTTTTGTGTCTAAGGTACTTTAATTAGATTAATAAATTTTTGTACCCGTTAGGTTAGATAAACTGGAACATCTAACGGGACCATGTTCCATATAGTAGCA
>CAZQKP010000039.1:0-2964 GCA_964594005.1 uncultured Candidatus Saccharibacteria bacterium | reverse complement strand
CCGTTAGGTTAGATAAACTGGAACATCTAACGGGACCATGTTCCATATAGTAGCACAGGTAGCTATGCTAGACTGATGAAATGAAAAATTATTCTGTAAGGGAGCCTGTACCAAGGGGAATACAGGAAAGTCTAAAAATCTACTCTCCATTTACGCAGGAATTGCTATATTCACGTGGCATTGAGGATCAAAATTCTGCAGAGGAATTCTTAAATCCCAAATATGAGAACCTGCATGATCCATATTTGCTCAAAAATATGGATAAGGTGGTTGGGAGGGTTCTAAAAGCGGTCAAAAAAGAAGAGAAGATCGCAATTTTTTCCGATTACGATGCGGACGGTATTCCGGGCGCAGTAGTTTTACACGATTTTTTTAAAAAAATTGGTTATAGAAATTTTATAAACTACATTCCGTTACGAAATGAAGAAGGGTTTGGTCTAAATACTAATGCTATAGAAAAATTAGCCAAAGAGAAAGTTACTTTAATCATCACTATTGATTGCGGCATAACGGATGTGGACCAAGTGGAATTTGCAAATAAGCTCGGGATGGACACGATAATCACGGATCACCATACACCTCTTAAAAAACTCCCGGACGCGTTCGCTATTATTAATCCCAAGCAAAAAGGCGATAACTATCCTGAAAAAATGCTGTGCGGTTCAGGTGTTATTTTCAAAGTTGTCCAAGCATTAATTCAAGAAAAAGATTTTAAGTTTCCTCAAGGTCAAGAAAAATGGTTTCTGGATATGGTAGGACTCGCCACTCTCTCTGATATGGTGCCACTTTTGGGTGAAAACAGAATTCTTGCCTCCTTTGGTATGACCGTTTTAAGAAAGGCCAAAAGAATTGGCCTTGTGAGACTGCTTAAGGTTCTAAATATAAGTAAAGAGACTATGACCGAGGATGATATTACATTTATGATCACGCCGAGGATCAACGCTGCTTCCCGCATGGGTATACCACGGGACGCTTTTGCTTTGCTTGCAACGACTAGCGAAACTGAAGCGGGTCTTTTAGCGGAACATTTAAATAATATAAACGAAGAACGCAAGGGCTTGGTTGGTAGTATGGTGCGAGAAATAAAACAAAAGATAAAAGATAGAGAAAACATGAGAGAAGTCCTGGTGTTCGGAGATACAAACTGGAAACCGTCTCTTTTGGGGCTAGTGGCAAATAGTTTCTCAGAGGAACATGCGCGGCCAGTATTTTTTTGGGGGAGAAACGGAGATGAGGACGGTCTTATAAAAGGATCTTGTCGAGGTGATGGGGTAGTGGATGTTGTAAGTATTATGGATAAGGTAAAGGATCTGTTTGTGGAATACGGAGGGCACAAAGGTGCCGGTGGTTTTGCGATGAAACAGGAAAACATTCATACACTAGAAGACCGGTTAAACGAAGCTTTTAGAGATTTAATTAAGAAAGAAAGAAAACCAGAGGCTATTTTTCTTGATAAAAAAATAACTCTGGATGATGTTAACGAAAAAACTTACAAGGAGATTGAAAAATTTGCGCCTTTTGGGTTTGAAAATCCAAAACCGCTTTTTCTTTTAGAAAATATTAAGACTTCTGGGGTTAAAATGTTCGGCAAGGCAAAAGATCATCTAGAGTTAAAATTTAAAAATTCTCAAGGAGAAGATGTCACTGCAATTTCTTTTTTTACAACTGCCGAAAAATTCAAGACCTCTTTAGATGTGGGGAATAAAATAAATCTTGTCGCTACAATGGAAAAATCAACATTTAAAAGTATTCCCGAAATAAGACTTAGAATAGTTGATGTCTATTAGAACTTGACGTTTACCAATTTTAGTTTACAATAATGTAGGGAGGTCTTCAATGACCAGTGTGGAAATCAGGGCATGGATCCATGCCCTGGGGGGGATCAGGACAATCCCGAAGGCAGAGCAGTCGGCGATTGTTTCAAGAGTCTTGCCGATCTGTGGCATCTCACCATCTTCTGTCCGTGGTATCCAGGACGCCGTTGAGAAAGCAAGGCCTCGGCTCGAGGCGATGGAGAGGATCGAGATCCTCAAAGAGAGAGGCGTCTCTGCGGGAGTCCTCGTGAGTAAAGGGGAGCTGATCGCCAAGGTCTCGATGATCAGAACCGATGGGTATCTGATCCTCGCAAACCCCGATACCGGCGAGAAACTCGCGGGAGCGTTCGGGATCGACAAGGTGTTCAAGGTGTAGCAGCAAGTCAGGGCTCGGGGATTTCTCCCCGAGCTCATTCGTTTTATACTTAATTTAATGATAACTATTTTTACAGATGGTGCGGCGAGGGGAAATCCCGGACCAGGTGGTTGGGGAGCTATTTTAATAAAAGATAATGAGGTCACAGAACTTGGTGGCAGGGAAGATCAAACAACAAACAATCGTATGGAACTTATGGCGGCGATAAAGTCTCTCGAAACTTTTCCAGACGGAAGTGAAATAAAGATTTACACAGACTCTGCATATGTGGTTAACGGCATAACCCGTTGGGTAAAAGGTTGGCAGAAAAATAGTTGGAAGACATCCAAAAAAGAGGAAGTTATTAATCAGGGTCTATGGCAAAAGCTTGTGGAGGCTACTGATTTCAAAATAATTAATTGGAAACTTATAAAAGGTCATTCAGGCACTGCTGCAAACGAGAGATGTGATGAGATTGCGACGGGCTTTGCTGACAAAATTCCAGTTTCTTTATACAAGGGATTACTTTCTGGCTACAGTATTCCTATTTCAGTAGACGAAAACATTGATTCTAAAAAGAAAAAATCAAAGACAACTAAAAAGCCGTATTCTTATGTAAGTGTTGTAAATGGTAAAGTTCAAACTCACAAAACTTGGGAAGAATGCAAAGCTCGTGTTCATGGTGTATCCGGTGCAAAATATAAAAAATCTTTTTCGCCCAATGAAGAGGGGGAAATTATAAAAGAATTTTCTAAATAACTTTTCTTGTATATTAGTTCTGCGGTATTTCAAATC
>CAZQKP010000038.1:0-4717 GCA_964594005.1 uncultured Candidatus Saccharibacteria bacterium | reverse complement strand
TACAGGATTATGCTGGTATGCTTTCGCCTGATCAGGTCTCTGCTCTCGAAACAAAGCTAGAAAATTTTGAGAGGCAAACAACCAACGAGATTGCAGTTGTCACCATCCCATCATTAGACGGAGACACAATAGAAAATGTTGCCCAAGAAATTTTCACCAAGTGGGGGATTGGTAAAAAGGACAAAAATAATGGTGTTCTCCTTCTAATCTCGCTTGCAGACAGAAAAACTCGAATCCAAACTGGTTATGGTGTTGAAGGTGACCTGACTGATATCGCTACTTCTTACATACAGAGCGACATTATTACTCCCGCTTTTAGAGATGGCAGATACTACGATGGAGTAAACGGAGCTCTGGATAAAATGATAGAGGCCCTGGGTGGAAATAATGTTGTTCCAAAAGATTATCAAACCGAAAATATCCCATGGAATGTCTTAATCTTTTTTGTTTTTGTATTTCTCCAATTCACCATTTCTATTTTAGCTCGTTCAAAATCCTGGTGGGGAGGTGGGGTGCTTGGTGCCATAACATCAATAATCATCTGGCACTTTTTTATTAGCTCCATACTTCTGGCCATTCCAATTGTGATTATTTTTATCTCTCTTGGATTGCTTTTTGATTTTGTCCTTTCAAGATCATACGGAAGAAGCAGAGCAATGGGGGTCTATCCTTGGTGGTGGGGTGGAAGGGGTGGTGGAGGTTTCGGTGGAGGTGGTTTTGGCGGCTTTGGTGGTGGTTCTTCTGGTGGGGGTGGCTCATCAGGTTCGTGGTGAGCCTCGTCGGCTCATCCGCCGTTGAGGCGGATAGGTCAAAATTATCATGCATTACTTTTATGTGCTGAGATTTAGAAAAAATGGTAAATTGTATTATGGCTTTAGCTCTAATTTAAAAAAAAGAGTTAGGGATCATAAATCAAGCAAGTCTGACTTTACAGCGAAAAATGGAAAGTTTGATTTAATTTTTTATGAGGCATATATAAATGAAAAAGATGCCAGAAATGCTGAAAGATATTTTAAGACAGGACACGGAAGGGAGGTTCTTAGGAAAAAATTAAAAGAATATTTTGATCAAATAGATGATGAATGAAGATCAATTAAAAAAGAGAGTCTCTGAATTGGAGGCAGAAGTAAAAGAGCTCGAGAAAGATTTACTCCATGATTCTCTAACTGGACTGAAAACACGAACCTTTTTTGAAGAAGAAGTCTCTGTTTACCTTTCCCAAATTGCTTCGCTCAAAGAAGGTAAAAGACGAGATTGGTTTGGATTTAAAAATTTAAGTATTTTGTTTTTTGATATAGATCATTTCAAGAAAGTAAATGACAACAACGGGCATTCGATTGGGGACTTGGTATTGAAAAAAGTGGCAGAGACTATAACAAAAAGTCTGAGAGTTGGGGATACCATTGCTCGATATGGCGGGGAAGAGATTGTGGCATCCTTACTTGGTGCAAATGAAAGTGATGCAAAAAGTAAAGCAGAGGAAGTCAGGAAAAATATAGAGTCTCTGGTATTTGAAAATAATTCTGATTTAAAAGTTACAATAAGCGTGGGTGTAGCAACAAATTTCCCTGGTGCGGATTGTGAATCACTACTAAAAAGAGCGGATAAGGCTCTATATAAAGCCAAAGAGGGGGGCAGAAATAAAGTTGTAGCCTATTCCGAACTAGGAGAGTAGAATTATTATATGGAAGTCCCAAAAGATCCACGTGTCCACTTTGTGGTGGTAACTGGTATCGTGGTTAAGGAAAATAAGTTTTTGATATTGAAAAGAGCTGCTCACGAGATAGCTTTTCCAAACATGTGGACCGTTCCTGGTGGTAAATTGGTTTATCATGAATATTCACAACTTCCGAGGACATCTGACAAATCTCCTCAGTGGTATAACGTAGTTGATTGGGTTTTGAGAAAAGAAATAAAACAAGAAGCTGGGATTGAAATAGAGAAGCCAGAATACCTTTGTGACTTAGTTTTCGTTAGGCCGGATGGGTTTCCCGTTGTCACACTTTCGTACTGGGCACATTATAAATCCGGTAAAGCCAAACCTGGTAAGGATTTAACTGAAGCAAAGTGGGTAACACTAGAAGAAGCTAAAAAATACGATCTTATCGATGGTATTTGGGGAGAGTTGAAAGATGTGCAAGATATATTGAATTCTAGAAAGTAGTATGGTTCCTAAAATTCAAAATAAAGAATTACACAGAGTAGTCACTACTACAATTGTTTACAAACCAGATTTCAAATATTTGATTATCAAGAGAGCAAGCCATAAAAACGTTCAACCAGGAAAATGGTGTTTCCCCGGTGGTGGTTTAGAGGCGGATGACTATATTTCAACTCCTCACTCAACTTCAGGGGGTCAGTGGTACGGAGCACTAGAGAAGTCATTAAGAAGAGAAATAAAGGAAGAAGTTAATATAGAAATTGGGACACCTGAATTTTTCAAGGATTTTACTTTCGTCACCCCTGATGGTATCCCTGTTCTTGGTTTCACTTATTTTGCCTCGTATGTTTCAGGTGAAGTAAAACTTGATGAAGATGCAACAGATTTTGCCTGGGTAACCTTGGAAGAAACTAAAAAATATGATTTGATAGGTGGGTTAACATGGGAGCTTAGTCAGGTTGATAAGATTCTAAAATCCAGAAAAAAGAAAAAATAGGGAAACGTCGCATAGTGGTCTAGTGCGGTCGCTTGGAAAGCGGCTATGGGGGCAACTCCATCGAGAGTTCGAATCTCTCCGTTTCCGCAAGGATTCACTCGAATAGCGTAATTTAAGCTATTCGAGTGAATCATCATTGCGAGATTTACGGATCCAAAGCATGTTGAGATTTTTTTAAAGATATGGAAATAAATTCTAACACTTGGTATTACACGCTAAGCACAATAGCTCAAACGCTAGCAGCGATTTTAGCTCTTGCAGCTGTATTCATTGTTTTGCGATTGCAAGGAATACTAAAAAACATTAACGATTACAAAGAGCGTGCGCATTACATTTTCGATGTCGTTAAACGACATCAGCCCAGCTATGATGTGGTATCAAGTGATAGAGAAGTCCTTTGCGAACTTCAAAAATTGTCAAAAAATTGGAAAACTTTTGGTGCACTAAACTCAGGCATTAGCACTGATATTGCAAATCTTGTAATCTTTTACGAGCAATATAGAACGCCTAATGCTCAGGAATTCATAAATGATACTAGGCGGAATCTGGATAGTTTTATTGAACAAAAATATAAATTGATTAACCTCATAAAGGTTCCTGCGCTGTTCACCAGCATTACAATTACAACCGCCATATTTTTCTTAACTTTTACCAATGAACTTAAATATCAAAACTGCTTATTAGGTGCTGCATTTATATTTGTTTTCCTTAGTATATTTTTAACGCTTCGAGCAGCTTGGTTGATTCTACTTGCAATAGAATAATTAAAGTATCCTTGGTTATAGACAAGAGACCTTTCAACTCACTATTGTATTTTGTTCATATTTTTATATGAAAAATAACCCACAATGTTTTACTCTGTTGTATAATATTAGAAGTTCTTAATTCTTATGAAAAAAAATAATTTATCTCAAATTCTATTTCTTATTGTTGTTGCGATCATCGGTTTCATCTACAGAGACACTTTGAAAAATATATACCAGAGGGCTTTGATGAGTTATTTTCCTTGCTCACAACCGATTACATACAGTATTGGTACATTTGATAAAAGATTTGGAGTGACACAATCTGATTTTCTTTCGGCAATGAAAGAAGCTGAAGATATTTGGGAGAAACCGATTGGCAAAAATCTTTTTCAGTATTCAACGACAGGCAGTTTGAAAGTAAATTTAATTTACGACAATCGCCAAGCCTCGACAGAAATTTTGCAGCAAATGGGTATTACTTTAAAAAACGATCAAAGTTCTTACGATGAGTTGAAATCAAAATACAACTCTGCTCTCTCTGATTATAATTCTCAAAAAGCCGCTTTCGAGTCTCGTTTATCAGCCTACGAACAAAGACGCCAGGCTTACGAGGCTGAAGTCTCTGCAATAAATAGAAAAGGAGGAGCGACCAAAACTCAATACAATGAGCTCAATGCCGAGAGAGATTATTTGAATAGTGAGGCACAAGTTCTGAATCAATTACAGACAAGCTTGAATCAAGCTGTCTCAAATGTGAACACGCTGGCTCAAGCATTGAATGATCTGGCCAAGGCTCTCAATATAAATGTCAGCAAATACAACACCGTAGGGGATTCTCTCGGCGGTGAATTTGATGAGGGGCTCTATAAATCCGATGGTTTTTCGCGGGAGATAGATATTTTCCAATTTGAAAGTCATACAAAACTGGTTAGAGTTTTGGCTCACGAAATGGGTCACGCTCTCGGTCTCGAGCACGTTGATGATCCAAAAGCTATCATGTACAGACTAAACAACGGTTACAATGAAAAAGTAACTAGCGCAGACCTTAGCGAATTAAAAAATCTCTGCAGGATAAAATAATCTTTGTGCTATAATCGCCGAAAAGCGGGTATGGTTTAGTGGTAGAATGCGGCCTTACTGAGGTTGAGGTCGGGACGGGACCCGACCGAAAAACCTTGAGCACTGCAGGTGCGAAAGGTGTACTGCCCCTGTAAGGGGGAGAAGGGAGTTTTGCGATCGTAGGTTAGTGGTAGAACTTGTGCTTCAGAGGCATCGGGTATGGGTTCGATGTCAATAGTGAGCACGTGGTAAAGG
>CAZQKP010000037.1:0-5686 GCA_964594005.1 uncultured Candidatus Saccharibacteria bacterium | reverse complement strand
CCCCCGCGGGCTCGTCGTTACCAGTCCTGAAAACCCTTGAAATTCTTCGCGAGCCTGGGGCCCGCACCGATGTAGTGCGAACCGCCCGCTTCACCGTAGAGAACGACCGGCACCTCGTCCGTTCTGTAGAAGACCATCCGACAAACTGGGCGGCCATCCCAAAAACGAATTGGCATTCGGCCAAGATGAACCTCGAGCACTCCTTGCGTTCCGCCGCCTGCCCCGAAATAGTTATCGAAGAATCCAGCTTCATGCGAAGAGAACTCACCGAGATTCGGTGAATAATCTTCCATGAAAGCGCAGACCTCCGGCGGAATGAAAACCCTCTCTCTCGTGGCAAAGAGATAGAACGACTGCGGGTGAAGCACTGTGTCCCCGTGACGACTCAGACGAATGGGCCTCCAGAAGCTGTCTCTGTCGTCCACTTCCTTTTTACCAATGTGGACCGACTCTTCCGGGTTAGCAATCGATTCGTAGCCGGCGCACTTACCGGTGAGGTCAAGATGCAGGTAGAGTGCGCCGTCCTGAATTGTTGCTTCAATCGGCTTGCCTTGCTTCCCCCGGACGATGCCATGCTCGGAGTGAAGAATTGCCAGCTCTTCATTCGTGAGGGCGACCGACTTTCTGCTCACCAATCGCATTTGCGTGAGCGGCGTACCGGTGTAGATTGTTGTGTTAAAACGTAGAGGGGAAACCTCCACGTACAACTTGCCTTGATACCCGTAGGTCGTGACATCGAGCTTGGGACTGCCATCGGAGAGATTGCGGGCAAAGAGCCCGTTTCTTCCGGTGGTGCTTTTCGACGAGAAGTGCGCCCGAAAATCCGGCGCAAGTTTCAAGTCGACAGCAAGCGGGATCACGTAGGTCGATCCTCGCTTCAGCATCGTACCATCTCGCCCTAGTTGAAAGTTAGACAGAGCGAATCTGTCCAAGAGACTTTCAACCGACTCTCCTTCTCGCGGCGGGCTACTCACAGACACCTCGTAGCATTGATTGCCAATCGGCAAGTCAAGACTCGCGGGCTGCAAGTGCTGCTCGAGAGAAATGAAAGAGTTGATCATCGGGTGGGCGCCCCCGATGAGTTTTTTCAGACTCTGGCGTGAAAGAACCATGACTGCCTCCTGCCGCGAACTTTATCACAACTAAATATATTTTGAAACTTTTTTTAAAACTAAATCGAAACCTGGCAGTAATTTTAATTTTTTAACTTCCTTGGGATTTATCCATCTATAATTCCTTCCTTCCCAGTCAAGCCTTACTTTATCAGTTGTAACATCAACCAAAACTGGATGGACAATCCACGTCTTTTTATATTTCGGAGCCTCCTGATCAAAAATCTCACAAAGAGTTATTCTTTTAATAAATTTAGATGCAATGCCAAGTTCCTCTTTTAATTCAATTCTAACTTTTTCTTCAAGGCTCTTATTATCATCCAAAAAGCCAGAGACGCCATTCCAGTATCCAGGATAGAAATTAATTGTAAGACTTCTTTGCACAACCAGTATTTTGCCTCTAAATCTCAATACACAATTAATTACCGGCGCGTAACGAATATTTGTGTAATCAACTTGCCCTTTTTTGACTTTGAATTTTTTCATACTACAAAACAAAATCCTGGATTCACCAGGATTGTGTTTAACCTTTCACTTCTATCCCCATACTTCTCGCAGATCCAGCGATTATTTTCATGGCGGCTTCAATATCATTTGCACTCAAGTCTGGTAATTTCTTTTCGGCAATTGCTTTAAGTTGAGCTTTGGTGATATTGCCTGCTTTAGAAATTGTGTTTTTGCCTGAACCTTTTTCTTTGCCAGCAGCTTTTAAAATTAATTGGGTAGCGGGAGTAACTTTTGTTTTAAAAGTGAAAGAGCGGTCTTCGTAAACCGAAACTGTAACTGGAGTTATTTCCCCCGCAATTTTTGCGGTAACATCGTTAAATTGTTTTACAAACTCGCCAATATTAACACCAGCTTGACCCAAAAGAGGCCCGGCGGGAGGAGCAGGAGTTGCTTTGCCTGCGGTGAGTATCAGTCTTACTTTTTTGACTACTTTCTTTGCCATAACGCTTTAGGTTACCTTATATTTTTTTAACCTGCAAGAAGTCCAGCTCAACCGGAGTTTCGCGACCAAACATTGCAACCAGAACCTTGACCTTGCCTCTTTCCTCGTCTACTTCTGAAACCTTGCCCTCCAAATCCTTAAACGGACCGTCTACAATTACAATCGCATCATTAACCGAAAGATCAATTTTGTGTTTAACATTATGGGCATTCATGCGCGAGAATAATTCATCTATTTCTTTTTTGTCTATTGGTACTGGATAAACACCAGAACCGACGAATCCGGTTACACGAGGAGTGTTACGAACCACGTACCAAGAATCCTCGGTCACGATCATATCTACCAAAATGTAGCCAGGATAAATTTTTTCCTCTTCTTCCACACGTTTACCTGCTTTTATTTTTATCTTCTTTTCGGTCGGTACAATAACTTCAAAGATTTTATCTTGCATACCGAGAGATTCAATGCGCTGTTTCAAATTTCGCATCACTGCGTTTTCATACCCAGCATAAGTGTGGATGGCATACCAATTTCTTTCGCTACGAACTTGTTGTTTCGACATAGAATTAAACTACGAACTTTTGTAAAGCAATCTTAAATATATAGTCAAAAAATCCTAGGAAAAATGAAACAAAAATTGAAATGATAACTACAACAATTGTAAAAATAATTGCTTGATTTCTGGTTGGCCAAGACACGTGTTTCAATTCGCCTTGTGTATCTTTTAGATATGTAATTAGCGACATATTTTTCTCTTAGTAAAAAACCCCCGAAGGGCTGAACACATAGTACTCCCCATATTAAAAAAGTCAAACTCGAAGGCCTGCCACTTTCGCGACAGGCCTTCTTCCTGGCCCTATTTCCAGAGACCGAAGAGAACGACCACCACTGAACCCGCGAGAAGGCCTCTCCTCAGGCTGATTTTGGGCAAGAATGCATCTTCGATTCTTCTTATCTGACCACGAAGATTGCCGAAGTATGCTTCTCCAGCGAGATAGCAAACTGCAGCGGTTTCCACAAACTTCCAGACTAATTCCATGCAAAACCTCCTAATTTAGGCTATAACTTCGCTGCAAAAAGACCAGAGCTATTCTATTTCGTAGGTGAGAACGACATTGGAGGTAACCTTATTCTCCCCTGTCGGAATCTGAGGAACTGTCGGCATAACATCACCACCCCCCATACTTTTTGCTTCCATGCCATACATAACTGGAGTTGGGTTACCGGCTTCGTAGTAATTTACAATCCGGCTAAGATGTACGCCTAAAGTTTTTGCCAGAGTAGCGGCTTTTTCTTTGGCATCCTGCACCGCTTTGTCTCGCGCCTCATCCTGAACTTTACTTGGATCATCAATCACAAAATCAAGACTGCTAATATTAGCGACATTCAAAGACCCCACTTTAGTTAAGATATCCCCCGCCTGATCTGTCTTTCTGATTTTAACTGTAATGTTTTGACTTACTTCGTAGCCAATGAGGATTTGCTTGGTTGGGGGACAGTAACCATTGGTACAAATAGATTGCTGCGAATACTCATATTGCGGATAGGAATTATAACCGGTTGTTTTTATATCTTTTTCATCTACCCCCATCTTTTTTATTGCATCAATTACTGAATTTACTTTTTGACTGGCGAGATTCTGTGCATCTTTAACAGTCTTGCCATCTTCCACTATCGAAAAAGAGAAGGAACCAATATCCGGTACAGCGTAGACTTCCCCATAGCCGGAAACTGCAATAACATTTGCGGCAGCGGTGCCCCGACCTATGTACGAAAATTCTTTTAAAGAGTTTAGAGTTTGAACGCCGAGAAAAACCGCAAGTAAGACCACAGTCCAAAGAAAAGCCTTGTATAGATTCCCCTTCTCGCTATCATTTAAATTTTGAAAAAACATTTAATTTGATTAATTTTAATAAGCTTATTTTACCACATTCTTAAAAACTACTACTGCAAAGTACGAAATTAAAACACCCAAAAATATTCCAAACAAAACGTCAGTTAACCAATGCACGCCTAGATATAAACGGCTAACTCCCACTAAAATTACAGAAACGATACAAAAAATATTAAAAACAAATCGGACAGGTTTATCAAAGTACTTATCAAAAATAAACATAAGCATAAAAAAGAAAATAGCTGACATCGCCGCATGATAACTCGGGAAACTGGGGCCAAAAGCAGAAATTATAGAATTAGCTGGCCTTACTGTGTTAAAACATTCTTTGAGGAGAAAAACTAAAATTCCACCAGATACAATTGTGACTAAAAATAAGATCGCGTATTTAATTCCTCTCACTAGATAAATAAGTAGAGCAACTAAAACAGAGACTAGAGCAAAAGCAAAAGATAAATCAAATAACCCAGTTAAAAGATAATAAAACTCAATCCCAGAGGATGTGCGAGTGTGAGATAAATAATTTTGGACAAAGATATTTATGGCAGACATTTAATTTTCCTTTTAACCTTCGTAGCGAGTAAAAATCCCAGTCGGTAGAAGTCTTTTGCCAGATGATTCTCTGATTGCCAATTCCCCGCAGTCAATTTTACCAGGTAAATTTAAGCTTTGTAGAATTTGAGTGTAGGTGGTTCCAGAATAAATAGAGGAATAACCATTTAAAATAATTGCTAAGGGTTTAGGCGACAGAATTTCTTTTAGACGCAGAACGAGGGGTAGAAGATCATTTTCTAATTTCCATGTTTCGCCCTTATTACCTTTACCATAAATCGGTGGGTCTAAAAGAATAACGTCGTATTTATTTTTTCTTTTTATTTCTCTTTCTACAAATTTTCGCGCGTCGTCCACAATAAAACGAACAGGTTTAGAACCCAAGCCAGATGATTTTAAATTTTTGCCCGCAAGATCAACAGCAAATTTAGAAGCATCCACATGACAAACACTCGCTCCAGCTTTGGCGACTGCCATTGTCGCTCCTCCGGTGTAACCAAATAAATTTAGAACTGAAATTTCTCTTTTTGATTTTTTTATTTTTTCTTCTAGCCAATGCCAATGAGGAGACTGTTCCGGAAAAACACCGAGGTGTTTGGAGGGCAAAAGTTCTAGAGAAAAATTAAAGCCACCCAGTTTTACCCCCCAACTCTCGGGAATTTTGCCTTTTATTTGCCACTTACCAAATTGGCCTGTGCGAACAAAAGTCGCGTGTGCAGAATCCCATTCTTCTTTTAAATTCTTTTGCCAAATAGCTTGAGGATCCGGCCGAGATAAAATTATCTTGCCGTATCGTTCAAGCTTTTCCCCTTCACCCGAGTCCAGAAGTTCATAATCGGCAGATTTTTCTGTAATTAGAAGTTCTTGCATTTGTTAAATAATAACACTAATATAAAAATAACGTCGGAGTAGGCTGAAAGCCGTGCCGAAGAACGAGGCGTTTGTGGGACGCCTACAAGGAGGTCACTGACCTCTGGAGACCGACTCCTCCGCCAGTGGAACATCACTGGCGTTTTCGTTTAGCATAAATTCTCTTTCTCGTCATATTTCTCGGAGAGCACGGATATTTTTCTGCTGAAAAATTCCTCGTGCTCGCGCCAGTCGCGCTCCCAAGTCTCTCCTCAAAACATGACTCAACGAGAATTTATGCTACTTTATACCTTGTACAAAAAATGAAAC
>CAZQKP010000036.1:3249-5954 GCA_964594005.1 uncultured Candidatus Saccharibacteria bacterium | reverse complement strand
CTACTCCCGAGCGAAGCATGCCGTGAAAATTTCCCACCGCCGGTGCTAGCATATCAACCCCCGTCTGCTCTACAAACTCTTTTGCTTTTTCTGGATGAGTTAGAGATTCATCATCTAACTTCACTCCCTCCGGAATAGCATCTAAGACCTTGGAAGAAACACCGATAAAACCGAGTTCGCCTTCTACAATTATATCTGGGTTAATTTTGCGGGCATATTCCACGCACATTTTAGTGACTTTGACATTTTCCTCAAAGGGAAGCTTGGAGCCATCATAAATAACCGAGTCCACTCCAGCATTTATGGCTTCCACCACCCGTTCAAAGGAATAAGTATGATCCGCATTTATAAAAATTGGATATTGAAATTCCTCACGCACACTTTTGACCAAGGCCACAGCTTGCTTTAAACCTATAAAATCTCTTTCTCCTTCAGATACGCCGATTATAACTGGCACATTTAGACCTTTGGCGGCATTAAAAACTCCCCATAACCCCTCAATATTGGAAATGTTGAAATGCCCTACTGCGACTTTTTTATTTTCCGCCTCCTTAACAGCTTCGCGCAAAGTTAACATTGTTTAATTGTAGCACGAATAAAGAGCCGTGTTACAATTAAATCATGGAATCTCGTTAGAAATAACGGAAACTAGAGCGAATGAAAGTCGAATTATTACAAAATAATATTCTGGGGTCTTCAAATAAAAAATTTGAAGCTTCCTATTTCTAACGGGATGGAAAATATAGATATTCTGGCAATTGGCGATGTGGTGATTGATGCTTTTATTAAACTTAAAGATGCAGAAGTAAATTGCAAATTGAATCATGAGGATTGCGAGCTATGCGTGCGCTATGGTGATAAAGTGCCCTATGAATCGGTGGAGGTCTGCTACGCTGTCGGCAATAGCTCCAATGCGGCTGTCTCCGCTTCTCGTCTCGGATTAAAGTCCTCTCTGTATGCTTATGTGGGTGGTGATCAAAATGGTAAAGAATGCATTTCTTCACTTGAAAAGGACAAAGTGCTGACCAAATATGTGCATGTTGATAATGAAAATAAAACAAACTATCACTATGTACTCTGGTACGATGTGGACCGCACAATTTTAGTTAAACATGAGCATTATAAATATGATTTCAAGATAGAAGATAAACCAAAATGGATTTACTTAAGTTCTCTTGGCGACAACACACTCGATTTTCAAATGCAAATAATGGATTATTTGGAAAGTAATCCTGAAGTTAAACTCGCCTTTCAACCTGGCACATTTCAAATAAAGATGGGGGCTAAAGAATTAGATAGAATTTACAAACGTTGTGATATTTTTTTCTGTAATGTAGAAGAAGCCCAGCATATATTGGGTGAGAGTTCGAGAGATTTAAAGACTTTACTTACTGGCGTAAACAAACTGGGACCAAAGACAGTCGTGATAACTGATGGCTTCGATGGCGCATATGCTCACGAAGATGGCAAGTTTGTCTTTATGCCAATTTATCCTCACACTCCATTTGAAAGGACCGGTGCTGGTGATGCATTTGCATCCACAATTGTCTCCTGCCTTGCCATGGGTAAAAATATTGAAGAAGCTATGACTTGGGGACCAGTTAATGCACAGTCAGTCACACTCCAAGTCGGCGCTCAAAAAGGACTATTGACCCAGGAAAAAATACAAGAATTCCTTGCCAAAGCTCCAGCGGATTACAAATTGAAAGAGATTTAAACTTTTCTACTTATAGCTTTTTTGGTAGCAGCTAAGATGTGGCTCTCTCCCATACCATAGTGCTCTAATAACTCGTCTTGCGTACCAGATTGACCAAACTTATTTTGCACACCTATAAATTCAATTGGCACTGGAAAATTGGCAGATAAAACTTCCGAAACTGCACTGCCTAGCCCACCGGCGACTTGGTGCTCTTCGACTGTGACAATCGCGCGACAAGATTTAGCCAAATCAACTAAACTTTTTACATCAATTGGTTTTATTGTGGCAACATTTAAAACTTTTGCCATTATCCCTTCACTTTTTAATTGCTCCGCCACCTTAAGCGCCTTATAAACCAAAGCTCCTGTTGCCACGATCCCCACATCTGCTTTCTCGTTTTCACTTCCGTAATAAATTTGAGCCTTGCCCAATTCAAAAGGTGTTTCTTCGGTCGTAATAACTGGAGTTTTCTCACGGGCCAGACGAATGTAAACTGGTTTTTTTAAGTCTGCCGCAAGAATTGTCGCCTTTTTTGCTTCGATATGATCACAGGGTGAAATTACAATCATGTTTGGTATTACTCGCGTAATTGCAATGTCCTCGATTGCCTGGTGTGTCCCACCATCAGGGCCAACTGAGACTCCAGCATGTGACCCAACAATAATTACCGGCCTGTCGTTATAGGCGATTGTGGTTCTGATTTGCTCCCAATTTCGGCCAGGCGAAAACATAGCGTAACTCGAGATATATGGAATCTTGCCCATAGCTGCCATACCGCTTGCAACAGCCGCGAGATTTTGTTCCGCTACGCCGATTTCCACAAACCTCTCTGGAAACTTCTCGGCAAACAAGTTCATCTTGGTGGATTCGGTTAAATCTGCACAAAGCCCCACCACATTTTTATTTTTCTCCCCCACTTCCAAAAGCCCTTGACCAAAACCTTGTCTAATCGGCACAAGGTCAACCTTGTCAAATATTTTTGGATTTAATTTTTGAGATGGATTAA
>CAZQKP010000036.1:2000-3149 GCA_964594005.1 uncultured Candidatus Saccharibacteria bacterium | reverse complement strand
GCTTGCTCGTCTTTTGGCGGCTCGCCTTTCATTTCTGTGCCGGGTGGTGAACCATGCCACTTATAATCTCTTTCCATAAAATCTACTCCTTTACCAGGAATAGTTCGCGCAATAATTATAGACGGCCCATCGAAAACAGCTTGGGCTCGCGCAACCGCGGATACAATTTCTTGGTAATCATGTCCGTTTATTTCTTGCACATGCCAATTAAAACTTTCGAATTTATGACTAACAGGTTCAAGCGGCATAATATCCTCCGTATTACCATCAATTTGAATATTGTTTCTATCCATAATTACAATAAGGTTGCCTAGTTTTTGTTTACCAGCCAAAAGTGCGGCTTCCCAACTATTCCCTTCTTCCCATTCCGCATCCGAAGTCAGACAATAAAAAAATCTGTCCGATGTTTTGCCCAGATCCATGCGATCAGCGATGGCCATACCTACCGCTTGGGAAAGCCCACAACCAAGAGGACCCGAACTTGTTTCAAGCATTGGCAAATATTCGCGGTGTGGATGGCCTTGAAGCCTAGAGCCAAATTTTCTCAAAGTTAAAAGCTCTGCTACTGGGAAATAACCACTATGCGCCATCGTGGCATACAAAACCGGGTTTATGTGGCCATTCGATAAAATGAGTCGGTCGCGCTCTGGCCAAGATGGGTTTTTCGGATCGTGGCGTAAAATAAAAAAATAAAGCGTAGCAAAAATATCCGCCATACCAAGTGGTCCAGCAGAGTGCCCCGAGCCAGCGGCAACTAACATTTCAATAATAGAGACACGGATTTGCCTTGCTTTTTCCGTTAGAAACTTAATATTTTCTTCTGTTAAGTTACTTGTCATTGAAATGCTCTAAGCGATAGAACTCTTCTTCGGGGTTAGCCGCATTTAAAATCGCCCCACCGGAAACCAATTTATCCACTCCAGCCGAGATTAGTAGATCTTCTGTCTCCTCCATCACCCCAATATCAATACTAATTATACGATCTGGATAAAGCGCCTGCAATGATTTGATTTTTTCTACGGCTTTGGGGTCTAGATGAACGCCGTGCTTCCCTAATTCGTCACTACCCATAACTTGAATGAAGTCAACTTGGGAGACATAAGGAGTAATATTGGAATTGTCAGTCGAAGGTTTAATGGCAATTCCCAC
>CAZQKP010000036.1:0-1900 GCA_964594005.1 uncultured Candidatus Saccharibacteria bacterium | reverse complement strand
ATAATTGCTGGGACTACCTTTATCATTTTTGTAAATTTTGTTGAACACTTTCGTTTTTGGAACATCCGCAGGCGGAAAGCTGTGTTTTGTCAAGGCACCTTTCTTGACAAATTGCGGCCGAGGACCGAGCGAACTTTTCGCTGGAAAAGTGAGTGCTTCCAAAAACAAAAGTGTGAGAAAAAAAATTAACTATTGTCATATTTTTCTATCTTTTTAATTCTGCGCACATGGCGTTCGTCTTCTGTAAAATCTGTTCTGAGCCAAAGCAAGGCGGCTTGTTTTGCCTCTGCAGTTGTTACAAAGTTAGCACCAATTGAGAGCATGTTGGCATCATTGTGCTCACGCGACAGAGTTAAGACATGCTTTGTCCCCCCATAAAAAACAGCGCAACGCACATTTGGAAAACGATTCGCTACCATTGCTTCACCTTGGCCTGAGTAGCCGATAGCGATTCCTTTTATATTTGGATCTCTGGAAACCGCCTCGGCTACTTGTGAAATATAATCTGGATAATCGTCATCATGTTTGTATTTTTCCGGACCGCAATCGTAAACTTCAAAGTTTTCGTGTAAAAGAAAATCTATCAAGTCTTTTTTGAGCTGGAATCCCGCATGATCTGATGCAATATATATTTTCATCTTAACCAAATAAAGTACACCTGCACAATAACTCACCCACCCCCAATAAAACCCATGGTAGAAACAATGCTGCGAAATAGAAAAAAGCCAAAAGAACACCGATCAAAAATACTACATAAACCCTTGCCCGATTTTTTTCAGATATAATATTTTTCAGCATCTATAAATAACTTGCTGCTTTAAGAACATGATCAACTAATGAGTTGGTATAACCAAACTCGTTGTCATACCAAGAATAAACTGCGCAGAGGTCGCCATCGGTGACATGAGTAAGGGCCAAGTCAGCAATAGCGGCGTGAGATTCGCCCATTATGTCGGTAGAAACTAGCTGATCTCTGGTTGTTTTAAAAACTCCTTTCCATCTGTCTTCTTTGGCTGAAGACTCTAAGATTAAGTTTATTTCTTCCACTGTGGTTGATCGATTAGCCAGAAACACAATTGCGGAAATTGAGCCAGTTATAACTGGCACACGAAAAGCAACTCCATCAAATTTACCCAGAAGATCATGTACGGCTCTTGTAACTGCTGTTGCAGCACCAGTTGTGGAAGGCGCAATGTTTACTGCCGCAGCTCGACCGCGTCTAAAATCATTGCCTTTGGTTGGTGAATCAGTTAGTGACTGAGTTGCAGTATAAGCGTGAACAGTATTTAGAAATGCTTTTTTGATGCCAATTTTTTCTTCTAAAATTTCTACCACTGGTGATGCAGAGTTGGTTGTACAAGAGCCGTTGGATGAAACGGAACAAGTTTTTAAGTCATCCTCATTTACGCCCATTAATACAGTCTTGCAGTCACCCGAGTCCTCGTCTTTGGCTGGCGCGGTCAAAACTACTCTCTTGGCTCCGGCTTGCTTGTGAACAGAGGCTTTTTCAAAACTTTCAAAGACCCCGCTTGATTCCACCACAATATCAACCCCCATCGCAGCCCAAGGCAACTTGAGCGGATCTTTTTCTTGAAGAAAAGTTACCGCCTTACCATCAACCAAGAGCTTACCATCTTTTATTTCTACATTTTTATCAAACCTTCCATAGGCCGAATCATATTTTAAAAGATAAGCCAAATTTTCTAAGTTGCCTAAATCATTTATGGCAACAATCTCCAACTCTGGTCTGGTTATTGCTAGTTTAAAAAAAGCTCGTCCGATTCTGCCAAATCCATTTATTGCAACTTTTGCCATTTAATTTTAGTTACTTGTATATGAAAATTATATCAAATAGCTAAGGACGAGAAAACCGCCGACCGAAGCCGACGATTTCTCGTCT
>CAZQKP010000035.1:4779-6115 GCA_964594005.1 uncultured Candidatus Saccharibacteria bacterium | reverse complement strand
CTTTAGAGAGTGATTTGAGGGCAGAGACAACATCATGCACACCCTTATCCATACCCGCGCGTAGTCCCATGACATTGAGCCCTTTTTTCATGTGCTTCATGCCGTCAGCTATAATCGCCTGAGCCAAAATAACAGAAGTCGTTGTGCCGTCACCCGCAACATCATTTGTTTTGGTCGCCACTTCTTTTATAATCTCCGCGCCCATATTCTCAAATTTGTTTTTTAAATTTATTTCTTTTGCAATTGAAACACCATCGTTGGTGATAGTCGGCGCGCCATAACTCTTGTCGAGCACAACATTGCGTCCTTTGGGGCCAAGAGTAACTTTGACCACGTTAGCTACTTGGTCGATGCCTTTCTTGAGCGACTTTCTTGCACTTTCGCTAAATAATATTTTCTTTGCCATGTTTATTTTATTTCTTATGATTTTTAATTTTCTATAGACTTCAATAAATCTTTTATGCGCACTCTGGAAAATTAAAAGTCATAAAAAGCTGTTAATTTAAAATTGCCAATATGCTGTCCTCTTTTATTAAGTAGTACTCTTCGTCGCCGACTTTTATATCATCATAACCATACTTGCTGAATGCCACCTTATCGCCCACCTTAACTGAAACCGGCACCAATTTGCCTTCTCTATATTCACCAGGACCAACTGCCAAAACTTTGCCTTGTTCAGATTTCTCTTTTGAATCTGATTCAGGGAGGATAATGCCAAGACTGGATTTCTTCGACAGTTCCTCCTTCGTAAACGGCTTTATAAGAACTCGATTCCCCAATGGCTGAATGGCAATCTTGGATCCAGTATTTTTAGCCTTATTTTTGGGCATTTTTTTAGCTTTTTTCTTCATAGCTCCATAGTATAGTTTTTTTTAAGATTTTAGATACTTGACAATACTAATACTATGGTATATAATATAGGAAGATTGGAGACCAGCCATGCACAGACTGCAACTCAAGCAGCTCGTCACGAATGCCCCCGTCATCAACGGGTTCTCGTACCCCCTCTTGCGCCTCCTGGTTGACCGGATGCGCGAGCTACGCGACAGCAAGAAGCACTTGGCGGATGCACGCACTCTGACGAACGAGGCGGCGGCTCTGGTGAGCCACATCGCCAGTCAGTTGAAGTTGACTGACCCGGTTGATGTTCAACGCCACTTCAACGAGTGGGAAATCGCCGAGATTCTTCAGTCGGCGGAAAGCTTCCTCTCGATCTTCGAACCGACAGAGAACGAGCTCGCCACGCCGACCGTGACGGATCTCTAGGACCCGGCAAAGCACAAGTCGGTGGGTTGATCCCACCGACAAGGACCACAGAGATGTGGTCTTTTTCAAT
>CAZQKP010000035.1:0-4679 GCA_964594005.1 uncultured Candidatus Saccharibacteria bacterium | reverse complement strand
GGAGGAGATTCTTTCTCATCGGGATATCACACAAAAAGAGGCGCAGAAAAAACATTATTTATTGCTACGATAGTAGTAGCGGTTTTATTTGCTCTTACATCACTTAGCTTACTCTTCATATAATTACGGAATCCCGTTAGAAATCACGGGAATCAATTATTTAAAAAATTCAAAATATCAATGGATCTACACTCTGGTAAACCAACAATGTGTATGATTCCCTATTTCTAACGGGATGAACCTAGATAAATTTAAACAATTATTTAAAAAAGAATGGTATCTGCCTTTTGCCCAAAAGGTCACAAGGGTAGTTAAATCTTTTTCTATTACGGAAAAAACAATCTTTTTCTTCTTTGTTTTAATTTTTGTTGGTAGTGGCCTTTCTCTCTTATATCAAGTTAATAAATTATTTTTAGTGGAAGTGCCTGACTATGGCGGAACCTTGACTGAGGGTGTGATTGGCTCGCCTAGATTCATTAATCCCCTACTGGCATCGAGTGATATCGACAAAGATTTGTCTAGTTTAGTTTATTCGGGACTTTTGAAATTAAACTCTAGTGGCGAATTGGTACCTGATTTAGCCCAGGATTATCACATTTCGGAAGACGCGCTGACATACACATTTGTTTTACGGGATAACGCTTACTTTCAAGACGGCACAAAAGTTACTGCAGACGATGTTGTCTTTACTGTAGAAAAAGCACAAGAAGATAGTTTGAAATCTCCTCGCGCGGCTAATTGGGCAGGAGTGAAAGTAGAAAAAATAAATGACAACACCGTTTCCTTTACCTTGAAACAAGCTTATTCACCATTTATCCAAAACACAACCTTGGGAATTTTACCAAAACATATTTGGAAAAACGCTTCCATTGAAGAATTGCCGTTTAGTGAATACAACACCAAACCAATTGGCTCGGGACCATACAAAGTATCTAGCATTTCTTACTCCGGCAGTGGTTTACCAAGCGAGTATCACCTGGAAGCTTTCAAAAAATACATTGGCGGCGAACCTTATATCACAAACTTAATTATAAAGTCGTATCAAAACGAAACAAGCTTGGTTGATGCATATAAAAAAGGTGATATTGAAGCGCTGCATGGTATTTCGCCAAAAGAATTACCTAGCCTAGAGGTAAGTAAGGACGATATTATTTTATCGCCTTTGCCTAGAGTCTTCGGAGTTTTCTTCAATCAAAATGTAGAGCCGCTTTTTATAAATAAAGAAGTGAGAGCTGCCTTGGATGTGGCAACAGACAAAGAAGCAATCGTACAAAATATTTTGGGTGGTTACGGCCAACCAATAAATAGCGCTGTGCCCGTTAATACAATCAACACGTTTAATACTGGCACAACTACAAGTGCAGACCGAATTGCGCAAGCCAAAGCAATCCTCACCAAAGCTGGCTGGAAATTAAGTGACAGCGGCATTATGGAAAAGAAAGATAAAAAAAGTACAATTGACTTAACCTTTTCTATTTCTACTGGTGATGCACCGGAATTAAAAGAAACAGCATATCTCCTGCAAAAAGAATGGCAACAAATCGGCGCGGTGGTCACTGTAAAAATTTTTGAAATCGGGGATTTAAACCAAAATGTAATAAAGACTAGAAAATACGATTCGCTTCTCTTTGGAGAAATCATCGGACGCGATTCAGATCTTTATCCTTTTTGGCACTCTTCACAAAGAAATAGCCCGGGGCTAAATATTGCCATGTATACAAATATAAAAGTAGATAAAATCTTAGAAAATATTCGAAAAACTACTGATCCAAGTGAGCAAGCTACTTATTTGATTAATTTTAATAACGAAATTACAAATGATATTCCGGCAGTATTTACCTACTCTCCTTATTTTATTTACATTGTGCCAAGCAGTGTCCACAACATAAAGATTGGAAGTTTAACCAATGCATCGGAAAGATTTTCGGACGTTAGCAAGTGGTATATCGAGACCAATAATGTATGGAGAATATTTGCAAAAAATAATTTAGAAAATAACGATTAAAAATAATTATGGACAGAGATAAAACAACAATGAATTCACATCCACAAACACGTAGCCACAACAGTATGCGGCCACGACCACGTAGATCATTCTCGCGCAGAGAAGTTCCCTTAAAAATGCCCCGCAAAACGGAGGATATTATTCCGCCAATTGGTGATAACTTGCGCATCATTCCTCTCGGTGGTGTAGAAGAAATCGGCCAAAACATGACTGCAATTGAATACGGCAACGATATTATTATCGTAGACTGTGGTTTCCAATTTAAAGAAGAAGAAACGCCGGGCATTGATTATATTTTGCCAAACACCAAGTATCTGGAAGAAAGAAAAGAAAAAATTCGCGGCATGTTTATAACTCATGGCCACCTCGACCACATTGGTGGTATTCCTTACATCATGCCACTTATCGGAAACCCGCCTATTTATACTCGGCAGTTCGGCGCAATCATGATTGGCAAAAGACAAGAGGAGTTCCCACATTTGCCGCCACTCGATATGAAAATAATTGATGGTAATGAGACAATTACTATCTCCCCTGATCTAAAAGTAACTACCTTCCCTATTTCTCACACTATTCCTGACTCGATGGGTTTAATTATAAAAACTCCGCCAGGTAATATTGTGTTTATTGAAGATGTGCGTGTGGATAATATCGCAGGAGTGCCAACGGAAGAAGAGGAAGAGCAGTACAAGAAATTTAAAGATATGGATGTTCTGCTTCTTACTATGGACTCAACTTCAATTGAGAAACCTGGCTTTTCGCTTTCTGAGCAAGTGGTAATTCAAAATATTGAAAAAATTATTACGGGGGTATCGTCACGACTTATTATTTCGACTTTTGCTTCCCAAGTAGAAAGAATTATCGCGATTTTAGATATTTGTCGTAAGCTTCATAAAAAAGTTGTGATCGAGGGTCGCAGTATGAAAACAAATCTCGAGATTATTAAACACTTGAAGCTCGCAGAGACAGAAGGTTTGGTTATTCCGTTGGAGGAGTTAAACAATTATGCCCCAGATAAAATTGTCATGATTGTAACTGGCGCGCAAGGTGAGGAATTTTCAGCGCTTATGCGAATAGCGAACAAAACTCACAAGTTTTTACAACTTCGCCCGACTGATACCATCCTGCTGTCATCCTCGATTATTCCAACTAACTACAACGCGATTGTTAAATTAAAAGACAATTTGTATCGCTCTGGTGCAAAAATAATTACTTATTTGGATTCCGACATCCACGCTTCCGGTCACGGCAACCGTGATGAATTGAAATGGATTCACGATCATATTAATTACAAATACTTTATGCCGCTTCACGGCAATCACTACATGTTGCGCCAACATGCGGAGATGGCATACTCACGGGGAGTATCAAAAGACAATGTAATAGTGCCGGACAATGGTTCCATCGTAGAAATTTCCAAGGATGGCAGCTCCTGGAGAAAACTAGATGTGCAAGCACCCAACTACCCCATTATGGTGGATGGTTTTTCAATTGGTGGTATGCAAGAAATGGTTATGCGCGATCGCAAGATGCTGGCGCAGGATGGCATTTTCGTAGTAATTGTTTCAATTAATGCAAAAACTGGCAAACTAAAGAAATCACCTGATATTATTGCACGTGGTTTCGTTTATTTGCGAGAATCGCAAGAACTTCTTTCTCAAGCACGCATGGTTATAAAGAAAACAGTGGAGAGTACTGCATCCGGTATGAATCCAATAAATTTTGACTTTGTAAAATCTCAACTCGCGGATGATGTTGGCCGTTTCCTCTTCCAAAAAACTGCTAAGAAACCGATTGTGATTCCGGTAATATTGGGAGTCTAATTAGAAAGAGCCGGCACTTGTGGCGCGCCGGCTCTGTGTCTGCGAACTACCTCATATAAAGGTCAAGGGGACCATCTCCGGCCACACGACCGGAGCGGATCCTGAGAATCCGTGTTGCGCCCGCCCTTGTCCAGGGAACCGTGAGGTGAAATTCGGACACCCTGTTCTTTTTCATTGCTCCACGGATAATGGTGAGAAACTGCTCTTGGACTGGCGTTGTCATGCTGGTGAACTTCGTCAGCATGCCCACATGGTCGAAGAACAGATCATCTCCATTGTCGGCCGCGGGAACTCGAAACATCGCCTCGCTGTTTCCTGTCATCGCCTCCACGATCTGGGGATTCAGATCCGGCCGCTCAGACTCCACACCGAAAATGTCCCCCAGTTCACCCTCGATCCTTGCCACCGCTTCAGTTCTCGTCAGCATCACAGACCCCCTTGCCCACCGAGTCATCGCACAAGATACCAATGTGCAACTCGGGCAGTTACGGTATCTAGCCAAGTTCTATCATAACCGTGGGATCTCGTCGAGTCATATCTTGAAAAAAGCCTTTCGCAGGAGCTTGGCGACGAGAAGTTCGCTGGGCGAGTACGCCCAGATAGATTGCTTTTTGAGAGATATGACGAGTAAGAGATTTTTAGTTAGAATTAAATCATGAATGGTTTATTTGTTCCTTTCAAAAAGAGCAAAACTTTAAACACACTTTTCGTTGCAAATATCTTCATCTCTTTTCACTATGCCTTAATTCTTTATATTAATTCGTCTTTTTTAAGTAATTTTTTTACTGATGGACAGGTTTCAGCTCTTTATATAATCGGTTCGATCCTAGAGACAATTCTTCTTCTTAACG
>CAZQKP010000034.1:0-6296 GCA_964594005.1 uncultured Candidatus Saccharibacteria bacterium | reverse complement strand
GTATTTTGTGATTCAAAAAAGTTTACTAATTCAAAAACATCTGTGGCAGTCGACATCCATTTGGCTGGATTCGTTGCATTGTAGTATTTGGGCATGCCAAGTTCTTGAAGTCTTCTATCTGCAACATATTGAACGTACTGATTTACATAATCCGCATTGAGCCCCAAGATTCCGTTCGGAAAAAGATCTTTGTTGTAATTTACTTCGAGATCAACTCCCTCAATTATTATATTTCTTATTTCGGCAGCGAATTCTTCTGTAAGGAGCTCAGTATTTTCTTCCAAAATATTATGAACCAAATTAATTCCGAACTTTAGGTGAAGACTCTCATCGCGCAAGACCCAGTTAATCATGGAGCCAAAGTTGCGAAGTTGATTTCTCTGTCTAAAGGAGAGCGCCACCATAAATCCGGAATAAAACCAAACTCCCTCCGCTACAATATTGGTCGCCACTAAATTACGAATAAAATCTTTTTTGCCATCTATGGTTGAAATATCTAGTCTCTCATCCATCATCCGTGTTAAGTATTTGTTTATAAAATTTTCTTTTAACACCATGGATGGAACTTCTAAGTGAGTATTGAAAACACTTTCTCTATCAAAAGGAAACGTTTCCAGTACATATTCAAATGAAACACAGTGGTTAGCTTCTTCCCACATCTGCTTAGCCAAATACAAATGACACTCCGGAGATTTTAAATACGGATATATGCCTAGAGCGATAGAGCGATTTACAATAAGTTCGGCTGGGTTGAAAAAAGCCATCAGAAATTTAACCGCGTGCCTTTCATCGTCGGTCATCTTGGCAAAATCTTGCAAATCATCTTTAAGAGTAATCTCGTGAGGAAACCAGGTATTTCTCACAGCTTGATTATACAAATCATATGCCCACTTATATTTAAGCGGATGAAGATTCATATCGGTTGGACTGGCTTTGCCTACTAGTGTCATGTGTTTTTATTTTATAGAACTTTCAAATTTGGTCAATTTCTTTGTCGGAGCGCAAAAAATAATTCTCGTCGTATACTCGATACGCCTCGAACTATTTTTCTTATCCTTCGCGAACTTAACGCAAATTTGAAAGTCCGTGATTTATAATTTTAAATTACTGGCAGGAAATACAAACATTCCCCTCTTCCTCCGCCGGATCTTCCGGTGCCAATTGGCCCTCCTCCGAATGGCTCACCCGTATGGAAACCAGAGGTTCTTCTTCCACAAGAGGAGTGCTGACCGCATCAAGAGAAACAACTTCAGATATAACAGGAGAAATTGGGCCCACTTCAATCTTGGTTTCTACTTCCGGCAACTTAGGCGCTTCAGTTGGTATAAACATTGGAGAAGCCTCGACTGTCTCTTCTATGGCAAGTGATTTTTGAAGCGGAGCACTGAAAGCGGGAGATTGATTAAAATTAAGCACGCCAAACCCAAGCTTGCCAATCTTTTGAGCTTTATTAACATTGGTTGTACTTTGCTCAGCTGTATGTCTTGGCTTCATGTGAAGATAGTATGTCGTTTTAACTCCTTTCTCCCATGCCGTTTTATAAATATTCATGATTTCATCAGTATCCCGGGTCTCCAAATACATATTTCTAGATAAAGCCTGGTCAATCCATTTCTGAGCACGAGCGGCAATTTCAATAACTGCAAATGGCGAAGTACTAAATGACGTCTTGTAAATATCTTTTATATGTTGAGGTATACCATCGATAAGTGAAATGTCTCCCTGGTGTTCAATTATAGATTCTTTAACAGATTCCCATATGCCCAAATTTTTTAAATCCTTCACTAAATTTCTGTTTATATCTATATATTTACCCGAGAATTTATTGCGGGAGAATATTTGAGCAAATCTAACGTCAATACCAGGGGTAACACCGGCTAGAAGTCCAATATTTGCGGTAGGCGCAATTGCCATGAGAGTAGAATTTCTCATACCTCTTTTTACTTTTTCACGTAGTAAATCCCAGTTAAGCCCGCGATGGTGACTTGTCTTATCTAGCATTAATTCCCTACCGCGACTAGATTCAACTTTGGAAATTGTATCGAAAGGTACAAAACCTTTGGACCACATTGAGCCATTAAAATGCATGTAGCTTCCGCGATCGCGAGCAAGATTCGCACTCTCGTCGATTGCCATGTAGGAAATAAATTCAAAAACTCTATCGGCGAAATTTGCGGAATGAATAGAATCATACGCCATGCCCAACTGCTCTAATGTATCAGCAAAACCCATAACCCCTAAACCAATGGCTCGATTTTCTCGATCAGATTTAGCAGCTTCCGGAATTGGCAAGATATTTATATCAATTAGATTATCTAGTTGACGAACTGCAAGCCTGACCGATTCTTCGAGCTTAGACCAATTTACTTCTTTGTTTCTAATATGGGCAGCCAAGTTAATCGAAGCCAAGTTACAAACCGCCACATTGTCTTTATCTTGCGGCAAACAAATTTCGGTACACAAATTCGACATGTGTATCGTCCCAGTGTTGTTGTTTAAGGCGCGCAGATTAATTGTGTCTTTCCAAACAAGCCAAGGATGGGAAGTTGTCTGCAAGGCAACGAGAATCTGTCTGTACTGTTCCTTGGCTGGCACTTTTTTAACCATTTTGAGCTTGCCTTCTTGCGCCATTTGTACGTATTCCGAATATCTCTTCGAGAAAGCTTGGCCATAAAGCTCGTTTAGATCGCGAGTTTCTTTTGGATCAAACATATACCAGTCCTCTCCATTGTTTACTCTATTCATAAACTCATCTGAAAGAAAAACGGATGTGTTTGCAGTGCGCATTCTCATGTAATCATCTCCGCCGTTTTGCTTCCAATCTAGAAATTCTGGGAAGTCATGGTGCCAATTCTCCATATAAAAACACATAGCGCCAACTTTTTTCCCACCCCGGATAACAGCTCTGATTGCTGTATCCATGATTTTTGCAAAAGGGGTTGGACCAGAAGAAACTCCGTTGCTTTTACCTAAATGAGAACCGGAGGCGCGAAGTTTAGTGAGAGATACTCCAAGACCGCCGGAAGCTTTTGAAAGAATCAGCACATCAGAAACAGATTTTGCGATGTGCTCCATGTTGTCATGAACCTCCAAAAGAAAACAATTTGAAAGCGGTGGATTGATTGTGCCCGCAGAAAGATTAGTTGAACCTCCCGGGATATACTCCAGTCGAGACATCTTGTCATAAAACTTTTTGGCTTGAGATGTAGGATCCTGTTCGTTATAAGAAAGCCCCATTGCGATTCTCATGAAAAAAAACTGTGGAGTCTCGACTGGTTTATCCTCTGTTTTCAATGCATATCTTTTAAGCAGCCCGTCCAGACCAGCATAAGTTAGAAGTTCATCGCGTTCAATATTTAAATAGTCGGCCAAAACTTCGACATCATATCTCTCCACCATGCGCGGATCAAATCTCTTTGACTCAACGTGTTTCTTTACATAATTAACAAAAGCATCTCGGTGTGATTTTTTAAGGTTTTCCAAATTATCCTTGTCATACTCCCCAATTACTTTTCGGTAAACTGTCTTAAGTAAAAGCCTCAGCGCTACCAGGTCATAATCAGTGTCGTGACTTATGTTTTGAACAGCGGCATTTATGGTCGCCTGATCCATTTCATCAGTTGTAATGCCATCAAATAAAGTTAGATGAGTTTCTGTAGCTATTTGGGTAACCTTAGCCACGGGATCGAGTAGTCCAACACAAGCTCTTTCAATGGAACGATTGATTTTATCTGCATTGAAAGGTACTTTTGTCCCATCGTGCTTAGTTACTTGGATGTTCATGATAAAGATTTTTTAGAAATTTGAAGATATGCTGAAATTTTTAGTAAGCTATCGAATTCTTTAAAAATTTTTTTCAAATGTGGAGGTTCCTGAAAAAAATTTTAGATCAATCAAATTATTGTACATTAATTATATCAAATACAAAGTGGATAAAAGCCAAAAAAATTAACTAAGTTACAAAAAGACTTTTATGTAAAGAGTAACGTTTAGTAACCTTCAAAAAATGGCTAAAAAATGATCTCCTAGAGTGCGCCACGAACTACTTTTACCGAATCCCCCACCCTCATCCCAATTTCATTTGACTTGCCAGCGGAAATTTCCAAAACATACTGCACATCTTGGGTAGGATAAAAAATATTGGGATAAGTTTCGGGTATTAAATTCTTTTGGAAGCCAATAATTTTTAAATTTTGATCAATCCAGACTACATCAATTGGGAAATTCATATCCTTCATCCAAAAACCATAGCGCCCGGGCGAATTAAAGACAAAAAACATTCCGGCGTCCGGTAAAAGTGAACTTCTACCAGACAATCCCCTCTCTCGTAAATATGAAGTCTCTGCGATATCCACCTTGAACACATGACCATCTATAATAATTTGGTTTTGATAGTTAGTTCGAGAAAACCAAATTATAAAAACAATAAAAATTGCTAGAAATGATACCAGAGTCAAGATGACTCGCTGTTTTGACATATATAAATTGTAGCATGCAAACAAAAAACCGCCCTCGCGGACGATTTTTTGTTTTAGTTGCCTAAAAATTTCTTACCATGTGCGGCCACCTCGGTCGCCACCTCCGAAACCATTGCCTCGTGGGGCTCTTGGTTCCATTGGTCTTGCTTCGTTTACAGTTAATTTTCTGCCTTCGAAGTCCTGACCGTTCCACTTTGCAATTGCTTTTTCAGCATCTGCATCGTTAGCCATTTCGACGAAACCGAATCCTTTGGATCGGCCTGTCATTTTATCCATGATAATTGTAGCTGAGGTAACTTCACCAACTTGTGAGAAAGCATCTCGAAGAGCTGCTTCTGTTGTTGAGTAAGGTAAACCACCTACGTATAACTTCTTTGCCATTTCTTTTCTCTAGTCTCTATTTTTAAAACTGTAAGGCGACTAAATTCTTCCTCTCTCTCAAGCACTCGCCCGAAAACAAGGGAGAAACTTACATTGGCCTTAATCCTACCCAAATCTTAATGAATGTCAAGTGAAGGCAACTCTACCTGTTTATGACAGTAACCTTTGTCATTATCACTGGTGAATTGGGTTTATCGTTTGCGCCAGTTGGCAAATTTGCAATTTTATCTACCACGTCTTGACCAGAAACTACTTTGCCGAAGATTGTGTAGCTGTGTGGCAATGGATAATCTGCTGTCATGATAAAGAACTGGCTCCCGTTTGTATTTGGACCTGCATTGGCCATAGCAACTACTCCTTTTTTGTAACCTGCCTTATAAGATGGTGTATCAGGGTTCAACTCATCTCTAAATTGATAACCCGGACCACCAGTTCCATCACCTTTTGGATCGCCACCTTGGATCATAAAACCTTTAATCACCCGGTGAAATGTTAAACCGTCGTAAAAACCTTTATTTGTCAGGGTTATGAAATTTAAAACAGTATTTGGAGCATCAGCGTCGTAAGTGTCAAAGCTTATTTTCCCATAGTTTGTTTCAATTGTAATCATATGTGAATTATTTTGCATTATCACTGTCGTAGTCGTAGCATCCGGCAAACCATTTCCGATGTCTGCAGGGGTTGTACTTGATTCTTCGGTACTAGTAGCATAAGAATTTGAATTAGAAAGTATGTTATTTATATTCTTAGAAGAATTTTGATCGCGAAATAAATAATACGCCCCCATCGCGACCAGAATAACCACAATCAAACTTAAAATTAAATTTTTCATAACTTTTCTATTATCTACCAATTATTTTTTCTGTCAAAATTGTGTGCGAGTGGCGGGAATCGAACCCGCGCCCTGTGCTTGGGAAGCACAAGTTCTACCACTAAACCACACTCGCGTCTCCTCCTCACAGGAGCAGTATACCTTTTGGATAAAATTTCGCTAACTAAATTTTATCTTAAAAGCTTTTTTGGTTAGATGCCTATATAACCAAAACCTTGGGAAGGACGTATTCTGCCACTAAACCAATTCCGTGATTCGAGAATTATATCAATTTTCATGCTAAATTATAGGTCTTGGAAAGGTGGCTGAGTGGTTTAAAGCACCGGTTTCGAAAACCGGCGTGCCGTAACAGGTACCGTGGGTTCAAATCCCACCCTTTCCGCCCATCACACAATATCAACAACTATAGGCTTAACGACTTTTAAATAATCCTCTGATTTCATCCCAATCGAAAATCTCCTGTCCCCCGCGTTAAAGATAATTCGCTCGTTCGAGAGTACTGATTTATCACAAAAAACATCCAGGCCGAACAGATTCCCAAAAGGTGGCACACCACCCGGCAAGACTCCACCCGTAATTTCGGACACTTCCGGCTCGGTTGCAAA
>CAZQKP010000033.1:0-6382 GCA_964594005.1 uncultured Candidatus Saccharibacteria bacterium | reverse complement strand
TAATACCTGTTGCAATAGATGTAACAAATGAAACGAGAAGAGTTAAAAGAACAATCTGATTTTTATTAAGATCTTCCATCAAGAAATTATAACACTTAAGTAAACACCCGCAATGCAGTTTTTTTGGTACAATGGAAAAATGAGGGGCGGCGATATATATACAATAGAAAATCCCAGTCAAAAAAACGGGGGCGAACATACAGAGCGCAGACTCGAGACCGTGTCCAGACAATCAGATGATAACAGAGAAAAGATAGTAGAAGCCAGAGAAAGACTTCTGGACAATGAGGACCTCTACCGTAAATACATAAGAGGGTTTACAAGTATGGAGGGTAACCACCCGGTTGAACTAGCGGGACTTCAAAATATTTTTATAACTTTTTGCCAAGATTTACCCGATCCAGAAATTGAATCTCTGGTCACCCAATTCATCCGTGGGCTAATTGACTATATTCTTAAAAACAAAGCGACAATTGGAATTAGCCAAAACCAACTCGAAAAGATTTTGTCTCCGGAGCGACGTGCCATAAATGCTCGCGGAATTATTAACATTGTTGAATTTATAAGAGCTAGAAAAAAATTACATGGCACTCTACCAGGAGATGGCTACGGTCTTTACATTGAGGAAAACCTAGATGCCAGACACAAAATCGACCTAGTTGAATGTATATTTGGCGAAGATGAAAACGGACAGAGGGAAATAGACAGTATGAACCTTATCCAGGTTAAATCACAAGAACCAGATGAAAAACAACAGGAAGACATAATCACTGATCACAGAAGATGGATAAGAGAATGTGTTATGGATCTGGAGACATTTGAACGAGAGTTTTCAAAGGGTATACCCGACGGCATTGCTATTAAAACACTCTTAAAAAATGCAGAAGAGATGGAAACATTGCTCTTGGATTTATGTACTGACCCCGCAGGGTTTAACCCAGATAATTTTATTTCAAGACTTGATCTCGAAGATCTTACCAACAAACAAAAAGCATGGTTACTTTTGACCTATGGTTCAGATTTAAGAAAAAAGATTCATGATAGTGTAGAGCAAGGACTTTTGGAAAAAGAGCAGGGTGACGCCATCCTTGCTACACTTGAAAAGCTTGAGAGCAAGATTAGAGCTAAGGCAAAAATGCCAAAACGCTTTGCTACAATCCAAAATATTAACTCAGTAATTGCAGTTGGGCCGAGAATTGTAAAACAAGAAGAGATTGCTTCCGCATCGATTCCGGGAAAAAACAAAAAGGTCTTAAAACTAGAGTAATTGACTTACTATATAATAAATGATATAGATAAACTAGGAGTATCCATGAACACCACCCCAAAAATAAAAGGCTTGCGTGGCCTTAACGCCAAGGAAGTCGTAGTCGTCAATCGACTCGAGGCCGAAAAAGCTTTGCGCTTGGTCCGGGAACATTTCGCTCTCGCAATCGATGCAGCGCTCAAGATGAAGGGAGCGAAGGGTGGGAAATAGGCTGCTTACAAACTCGAGTTGTTTGCAGCCTTTTCTCTATTCAAAATTTGCTTAAGTTTCCCCACCAGGTAATCAATATCTGACTTCTGGCTATTTCTGCCAAGGCTAAACCGCAAGCTAGAGGAATGACATGCTTCTTTATCTAAAGCTGAAATGACATACGAAGATGAGTCCTCTTTTAATGTGCGGCAAGATGAGGAGTAGGATGCTGCAATCCCCTGTACATCCAAGGAAATAACCAGAAATTCAGCATCTTTGCCCGGAAAACAGATATTTATGTTATTGGGCAGTCTTTCTGTTCTAGACCCGTTTAGACTGGCGCCTTTAAAATTTTTTAATATTTCATCTATTGCATAGTCTCGGATTTGGGTTAAACGTATAGATTCTTTTTCGCGCATTTCGGTGGTAATTTCCATGGCCTTGGCAAAACCAACTGCACCCGCTACATTTTCCGTACCACTGCGTAATTTTTTTTCTTGGCCTCCCCCAAAGATGACTGGTAAGATTTCTAGCGTGGATTTTTTATACAACATCCCCACTCCCCTGGGCCCATATATTTTTATGCCATCTAATGTGAGAAGATCTACTCCAAGTTTTAAAACATCCACAGATAAATAGAGAGACGCCTGACAGGCATCAGTATGAAAATAAGGAAAAGATGTTTTATTGTCATTTCGGTATTTACGAATTAGCTTTCCAATTTCTTTTATATCCTGAATTGTGCCTATTTCATTATTGGCATACATTATGGAAACCAAAATAGTGTTTTCTTTTATTGCACGGAAAACATCTTTAGGATTTATTAACCCATCCGGAGAAACAGATAAAACAGTAACCTCTCCCCCTCTTTTTTTAATTTCTTCAACAGTTTCTAAGATAGAAGAATGCTCAATTGAACTGGTAATAATATGGGGCACAAACCCCTCTTTTTTATATCTTTCAAAGACACCTAGTAGAGCCAAATTATTACTCTCTGTTCCCCCGCTTGTAAAGATTATTTCACTCTCTCGGGCATTTAATAATTCTGCAACTTTTTCTCGGGATTTTTGTAAACTCTCTTTTGCAACCAGTGCCTCACCATAAAGAGCTGAGGGGTTAGCAAAGGATCTCTTTTCATATTCTTCCATCGCCCGTTTTACCCTTTTATCTAAAGGGGTTATAGAGGCGTAGTCTAAAAAAATTCTTTTTTTACCAAAAAATGACATGCCCAAATATTAACCTCTGTCTCGGTAAATCACAAATTTTTAGACATTGCGCAGGAAACTAGAAAATAACAATGAGGAAGCGACCTGGAGACATTGTTTATTTTGTCTTTTTTGCAAAAGACAACAAAATGTGAGATAATCCGCGCATGATTTTAGACCCACTATTTATTAAATACGCATTAATTGCTTTGTTTGTAATCTTGGTGGGATGGCAAATTAGACTTGAAATAAAGATAAGAAAATTACTAATTGGTAAAAACGCCACGTCATTAGAGGATTCAATAGTTGAGGCAGGGAAAAACTTAGATAGATTAAATAACTTTCAAAAGGAAGCTACTTCTTATTTTACAAATATTGAACGACGCTTGAAGCGCAGTATCCAAGCAATCGAGACGGTTCGCTTTAATCCATTTAAAGGTACTGGGGATGGTGGCAATCAAAGTTTTTCTACTACCTTTGTCTCCGAGAATGGGGACGGAGTAGTTATTTCCAGTTTATATTCGCGAGATAGAATTGGAATATTTTCTAAGCCAGTTGAAAAATTTCAAAGTCCGTTTGAATTAACCGAAGAAGAAAAAGAGGTGCTGAGTAATTCCAAAAATACACTTGGCTAAAAGACCATGAGGGCTAATCTTAAATTTCATGCAGAAAGAAAATTCAAATATTATCGAAAGACCTCCTGTTGTGGCAGTAATGGGACATATTGATCATGGCAAATCAACCCTGCTTTCTTATATTCGCAAAAGTAACAAGCCGTTAAACGAAGCTGGTGGCATTACTCAACACGTTTCCGCATACGAAGTCGAACACAAAACCAAAGAGGGTAAATTACATAAAATAACTTTCATCGACACTCCTGGCCATGAGGCGTTTAGTGGCATAAGGAAAAGAGGCGCAAGTGTAGCTGATATTGCTGTACTCGTGGTAGCTGGCGATGATGGCGTAAAACCTCAGACTCTAGAAGCACTGCGGGCAATCAAAGAAAGTAAAATTCCATATATCGTTGCCATAAATAAAATTGACAAACCGGAGGTCAATTTAGAGAAAATAAAACAAAATTTGGCGGAAAATGAGGTTTATATTGAAGGTTACGGTGGGGATGTACCATCTGTTCCCATTTCAGCAAAAAGCGGAGAGGGTGTAGCGGATTTACTTGATTTAATTTCTTTAGCAGCAGAGCTGGAAAACTTAACTGGTGATTCGAGCATGCCCGCACAAGGCATAATAATAGAAAGCAACCGAGATGTTAAAAAAGGCATTTCTGCCACCTGCATAATTAAAAACGGCACTCTCACCAAGGGCATGTTTGTAACCTCTGGTGAAGCATCTAGCCCGATTCGGATTATGGAGGATTACCTCGGCAAACCGGTGGGCAGTGCCACCTTTTCAAGCCCAGTTAAAATTATTGGCTGGGATCAAATCCCCGCCGTTGGCGAAAGATTTCAAACTTTTAACACCAGAGAAGAAGCGAGGGCAGCGATTGAACAAGAAAAAAATAAGCCAAGAGAGAAAAAACTAGATCTAAAACCAGAAGAAGCCTCAGAAGAGAAAGGCTTGGTCTCACTTGTTATTAAAACTGATACTTCGAGTAGTTTAGAAGCTATTTTGGGAGAAATCCAAAAAATCAAAGCAGAAAAAGTAATTGTAAAAGTGCTATCTTCTGGAGTAGGCACAATTTCGGAAAGTGATATTCGTCTTGCAGATGGTAATGTAAAGTCAACTGTAGTTGGATTCAATACCAAAATTGACCCACTGGCCAAGAATTTAGCCGAACGCAACCCAATCGATGTTCAAAGCTTTGATGTTATATATAAATTAACCGATTGGTTAAAAGAGTTAACTATAAAAAATACACCAAAGATAAAAACATTAGAAACTGTTGGTCGAGCTAAAATTCTAAAAATATTTAGTAAAGTTAAAGACAGACAAATAGTTGGAGGGAGAGTGGAAGAGGGTACGGTTAATCTGGGCTCTCAAGTTAAAGTCTTTCGCAAAGAGGCAGAAATCACGGAGGGTAAGATAAAAGAGCTACAGCAGAACAAAAAGAATGTAAGTGAAGTTAGAGAGGGCACTGAGTTTGGAGCGTTAATTGAAGCTAAGATTGAAATCGCACCGGGAGACTATATAAAAAGTTTTATCGTTGTAGAAAAATAAATGACCAACAAAGACGAAAGATTCAAAGAAATACTTCGTGATCTGGCAGCTAAATTTTTACAAGAAAATGGGAACGGCTCTTCCCTTTTGACCGTAACCCGAGTTGAGTTAACGAAAGATAGAAAACATGCTACCATTTTCTTTACAGTTTTTCCGGATAAATTCGAAAAAACTGCCTTTTCGTTTGTAGAGAGAAAATCAAAGGAATTTCGAAATTATATTAAAGAAAACGCTCGTCTCGCCTGGATTCCAGAAATTAGTTTTAAAATTGATTTCGGAGAAAAAAACAGGCAAAGAATTGATACTCTCTTAAACGAATAGTAAGATAAACGGCGTAGTAGCCAAGATAGCAAGGCAAAGGTCTGCAAAACCTTTATGCGGCGGCGCACATCCGCCCTACGCCTCCAGGCGAGGAAGCAAGCAAATTTATTTGCTTGCTTGCGGATGTGCGAGCCGCAGATATATTTTTTCAGTAGAAAAAATAATCGAGGCGGGGTCGCGAAATTTTGCAAGCGACGGCGAGCAAAATATTTGTGACCGCATCCGTCTTCGCATTTATATTTTGCCCGGATGGCGGAACTGGTATACGCGCACGACTTAAAATCGTGTCTCGCAAGGGATGTGGGTTCGATTCCCACTCCGGGCACCAAAATAAAATTAGCCTTTTGGAGGACGCCGTTCGAACTAAAAACGTTGCTCGTGAGCTAATTGTTTGGGCGAAGAAAGAAATGGAGGAACAAGAAAACCGTGAGAACGATTGAGAGATCCCATCCTGTGATACTCATAATTATCCTTGCATCGCTTTACAGGCAGATGCAGATGGTGTGATGAGTAGAAATGTATGCCCGCCCAAGAATCGGTCACTATTGTCGTAGCTTTTTAATCGCGCTGGAGTATTCAAAAAGATTGCCTCTAGTTCAAGAAGGGCTTTACTGTTGTCTTGTGGAGCCAGAAACTCCCAACATGCAAACACTTGCCGACGCACCGCTGCTAGTCGGAGAGCCTCACTCTCATTATTGACTGCAACTATAAGTCCTTGTTCGGCTAATGCGTAAGTACGAAGAGCTGCTATCAATGACGTATCCTTGTAACGCTGGAGTATCCATCGCTCAATATCGTCTCTAACACCATCGTGATCTGAATCAATCCCAGCCAGCGTCTGCTTACCAGACTCACCAGGGTCAGGAGGAAGTGTAATGCCAGTCTGATCTGCAAGCGGCGGCTCAACGTTCTTCTGTGGTTGGTTAGCTCGCAAATATATCACACTACTCAACACAATAACAAGAACGAGCGTGACTGCGATTGCTATTGCTCGTTTCATATACAAATCAAGTATATCATGTCAGTAATATAGAATATAGGAAGAGTTGCTAAAGAGTTGACTAAATGGACGAAAAAGGAATTGGAGGAACGAGAAAACCGCGAGAATGGTTGAGACTTGCGTCTCGCGGTTCTCGCGGTGTGTTCTGAACAGATTGTGCGTCAACTACTGGGAGATGGCCGAGGCAAACAATGAGCTGATCTGCGATACTCCCGCTCAGGCTCC
>CAZQKP010000032.1:0-6878 GCA_964594005.1 uncultured Candidatus Saccharibacteria bacterium | reverse complement strand
TTATTCTCAATCCCAATATTCTGTCTGTGGCAATGGCATTAAAGAAGCAGGTGAACAATGTGATGGTGGGGATATAAGTGGGGGTTGTGGTAGCTATGGTTTTGGTTCAGGTGGGAGTATAAGTTGTAATGGTAATTGCACAGTTAATACTAGTTTTTGTGGTGGTTACATATGTACACATATAGGGAATAATTGTAGTTGGAGCCAAGGCCAACAAGGTGGAGATCGTTGTTCCCCAGATCAATTTGGTCAAGACTATAACGCTTGTGTCTTTTACTCCCAATCAACCTATGGTTACTCTCAATCTACCTATGGCTACTCTCAGTCAACCTATGGTTACTCTCAATCTACCTACTACTCACAATCAAATTATGGTTCGATTAATCTAAACGTTACAGTTAATGGTGGCGGCAGTGTTCAAACAGTAGATACTTTTATAAATTGTCCAAGCGGTGCTTGTACTCACACTTATGCTGCGAATACCTCGGTTACTCTAAAGGCTTACCCCAAAAATTCGTATTGGAAATTTAATGGCTGGTCGGTAGATTGCGCTTTTGCGGGTACCTCCAATTGTACCTTAACCATGAGTGCAACAAAAAATGCTACTGCCCAGTTTATTTTAAGATTGTTTAGATATATAGAATTCTAATTGCTTTTTCGGGAGTTTTACCTATAATAGCGAAATATGCTTAAACACAGAGTATTGTCGGTCGGGCTGATTTTGGTTGCAATTCTCCTGGCTCTATTTGTCTACAAAGCGGATCGAGTTTCACCGCAGGCTCATCCTACTTTAGCTAAATATGCTTTTAAACTTGGCCTTGATTTAAATGGTGGGACCGAACTAACTTATAAAGCGGATGTTTCCAAAGTTGTTTCGGGCGACATAGGAGGCGCAATGTCATCCCTACGAGATGTGATTGAACGCCGAGTGAATTTATTCGGTGTTTCCGAGCCAGTGGTGGAAGTCGAAAACCCAGGTATTGTATCCGGGGGAAGTGATTATAAACTTTTGGTTGATCTACCTGGCATATCAGATATAAACCAAGCGGTTTCACTTATTGGTAAAACTCCTCAACTCGAATTTAGATTGCTTAAACCTGAAGCTAAAAGTTTAACTCAAGACGAGCTTAAGACAAAAACACTAGATGATATTTTTACACCAACAGGTTTAGACGGGCATTTGCTTGATGGAGCTTCGCTTCAATTCACCACAGCCGGCGCAGGTCAAATTTCAGGTAGGCCGATCGTAGCTATAACCTGGAATTCGGAAGGTAAAGATTTATTTGACAAAATTACTCGCGAACACAAAGGCGAGGTGCTGGGCATCATCTTAGACGGTCAAGTTATTTCAAGTCCGGTTATTCAAGACGAAATTTCAGACGGCAAGGCAATTATTTCGGGTAGTTTTACTGCGGATGAGGCTCGTAATCTAGTACGCGATTTAAACTACGGCGCTTTGCCTGTGCCTATTCAACTTATTTCCACTCAAACAGTCGGAGCTTCTCTCGGCCAAGATGCTAAAACTCAAGGCGTAAAGGCGGGGATTATCGGTTTTCTTCTTATCGTCACTTTTCTAATAGTTTGGTACAGATTGCCCGGAATTATTGCGTCTGTTTCCTTAATGATTTATATAATTCTCTCCCTCGCAATATTTAAAGTTATTCCGGTTGTCTTTACCGCCGCTGGTATCGCGGGATTTATTCTCTCGATTGGTATGGCGGTGGATGCTAACATTCTAATTTTCGAGCGTATGAAAGAAGAATTGAAGCGAGGCAAATCTCTCCACGATGCATTACATGAAGGTTTTTCTCGCGCCTGGCTTTCTATCCGTGATTCCAATATTTCTTCCATCATTACTGCGATTATTCTTTTCTGGCTAGGCACATCTGCCATAAAAGGTTTTGCTCTAACTCTTGGTTTGGGTGTAATTGTCTCTATGTTTACTGCTATAACAGTTTCCAGAACGTTCCTCTTTGCTATCGCGCCGTCTAAAGATAAAACTCCTGGTGGATTTGTTAGATTTTTATTTTCTAACGGATTACACATATAATATGAAAAAATTCGTTGAGACATGTTTTGAAGAGAGACTTGGGAGCGCGACGGCGCGAGCACAAGCAAAATTCTACCAAGAATTTATGCGTGTCTCTATGAAAAATATGTCGAAAAAGAATTTTAATTAAACCATCATGTTTGTCGTAAATTACAGAAAAGTTTTCTTCACACTTTCCGCCTTACTCGTTATAGGTTCGATAATTTCCATGTTTGTTTTTGGATTAAACCTTGGAATTGATTTTAAAGGCGGCTCACTTCTAGAAGTTAGTTATGTCTCTGCTCGTCCCGATCCGCAGATTGTTAAAGATGCTTTAAATCAGCTAGGTTTAGGTAATTATACTTTAACTCCATCAGGTGATTTAAATTATATTTTGAAAACTCGCGACCTTACTCCTGCCGAAAAGCCAATTGTCATGAGCGCTTTCCAAAAAGACCCAAATAATGTTGCTACGGAAGTGAGATTTAACACGCTTGGTCCAACCGTAGGCTCACAACTAGCTCACAAAGCTCTTATCGCGATAGCCTTTGTTGTTCTCTGCATTGTGCTTTTCGTTACGTTTGCCTTTAGAAAAGTTTCGCGACCTGTTTCATCTTGGAAATACGGTCTTTGTACAATTATTGCTCTCGCTCACGATGTAATTATCCCAACAGGAGTTTTTGTTACCTGGATTCATTTCCACGGTGGGGAAATTGATTTACTTTTCGTTACTGCACTTCTCGCCATCCTCGGTTACTCGGTTCATGACACAATTGTTGTCTTCGACCGTGTGCGCGAAAATTTGCGCCTGCCTGAAAATTCCAAAAAACCTTTTATGCAAACAGTAGGGGAATCAGTTTCGCAGACATTTGGTCGCTCCATCAACACATCCCTAACAATTTTCCTTGCCCTTGCTTCACTTTACTTTATTGGTGGCGAATCAACTCGTGATTTCGCCTTCGTGCTTTTAATCGGAATTATAGTCGGAACTTATTCCTCAATTTTCGTTGCATCTCCGTTACTTGTTACTTTGGAAAAAATGCAAAGAAATTAATAGCCAGCTGTTTTTATTGATATTGCAATAATTTGAATATATTGTAATCTGTGGGACAGAAAGGACAGTACAGATGGGTTACTCTTTTGGTGTCTTGAAGCCTGACTGTCTGGAAAGGGGTCTGCGGCAGAGGGCCTTTTCGCGGATAGAGGGTGTTGGCCTTACGGTCGTTTTTGAGAAAAAACTCAGATTTTCGCGCGCGGATGCTGAATTTCTGTACGATCGGTGCAGAAGCAGCAGTTTCTTCGAAAACCTCGTGAGGTTCATGACGTCCAACGATGTTGTCGTTTACGTCGTGAAGGGTGATGGGTGCGCGATCGAGACCTTGAACGAAGTTGTCGGGCATACCAATCCAAGCCTGGCCAAGTCCGGCACCCTGAGGAGCCTTGGCGAAAGCGTGTGCCGCAACATCTCACACTCAACGGCATCACCGGAAACGCTAAAGAGGGAAGCGTCGTACTTTTTATCCACACAAGAAAGGATGGATATCGGGCTCGCCTTTTGAAAATAGGTGAGCCCGTGCAGTTTTATATATATGAAAAAATTTAAAAAATCTTTCGAAACAAAAATAAATAGTTATGAAAATAAATGGGGCGAAGAGGCGAGACTTTTTCATTTAGTCGAGGAGGTTGGAGAATTGTTTGAAATCATTTTGCACTATAAAGGACATAAAAAAATTGAAAAAAATAAAAAAGATATTGAAATTGCGCTATCGGATGTAATAGAAGATGTTCTCGCCCTGGCGTATATTTACAAGATTGATTTTGATGCCTTGTTTCAGAACGTAATAAAAGTCGATGAGGAACACTAAGTATACTAAAGCTTTAGATTTTGTTATTAAAAAAATCTTAGGTAATAAAAGATTAAGGGCACGTATAAAATATATTGCAGTTCTTGGTAGTTATAGAGAATGTGAAGTCATTGAGAATTATAGTGACCTAGATATTTTATGTATTGTTAAGTCTGACAAATATGGGGTTATTAAAAGTGTAGATATTGAATTGTTAAAAAAAGTTGCCTCACAAGCTTCAGCTGATTTTAATATTAAAATCTCTCTACTAGCCCACACCGAGTTTGATTTTACTGAGTACGTAGATTTTAACTACCTTATTCATTATTCGTGGGGGGAAGTGGTATGTGGTGACCAGAAACAATTCGCAAGTCTATTCAAATCTATTTTAGATAATAAAAATGTAACCAAGGAGTCCCGGAGGGCATTAATGTATTACAATATAATTCATGCAAGATTTAATCTAATTAGAAAGTATGTCTCCTTTAATCAGAATAATACCCTTGACTATAGGAAGGATATTACAAAACTTTTTATAGATAACATCTTAGAAATCTGTGGTTGGCGATTGGTGTATGATGACGTTTTTTTAGATAAAAAGTTGAAGATAGTCAGTATCTTTCAAAAGAAGTATAAAGGTATAAAATACGGTTTTGTGCCTAGGTCTGCCTATGAGTTAAGAAAAAATTGGAATAGCGTCGATTTTAATAGTAAAAAAATCGACAGGTTTTTAGATGATTCTATTCTTTTTATTCAGTCTGTCGTGGAAGAACTTTATGAAAGATACCGATAAACAGAGTTTAAAGCCGCTAATAATATCTAGAGTTCCTCCGCATTTGGGTGGCAGGGAAATAGTAATTCAATCAATTGTTGATCATTTCAAAACAAGCTCAAGTGTTTGTGTTTTATCTCCTGATGTTAAATCAAAAGAGGGTTTTGCTATTAACTCTAATCTATCGATTGGAAGCATCTTAACTTGGGCTAAAAAACAAAAACCGAATATAATAAACTGTCACACTTTTTATTTGGCTGATTTGGCTGTTTTTTTGTCAAAAAAACTAAAAATACCTCTCATCTTCACTCTCCATGGCGTTTTTGTTGATTATTACGATGAGAAATACAAAAAAATAATTCAGTACATATACAAAAATAGTGACAGAGTAAATACAGTGTCGGATGACTATAACAGGAGACTCAGGTCCTTTTTGTCCTCATATGAAATACTGACCATAAAAAATGGTATTGATTTGCATAAAATAAAAAATATTAGAAAAAATATATTACATTATTTACCCAAAGACAAATTTATAGTAGTTACCCCAGCAAGGCTAACTGCTTTTAAAGGACTCGAGTATTTGATAGGGGCTGCAAATGAAATGGACGACAGATTTTATTTTGTTATTGCTTCTCCAGCAGGAAGAGCCTCAAAAGAAGAAATGGTATATAAAATAAAACTCAAAAAAAAGTTAATTTCGAAAAATGTGGTATTTAAGGAGTTCTCAAATAAGGGTCTTCTGAATTTATATTTGAATTCCGATATGGTTGTGTTGCCGTCTTTGCTAGAGGGAATATCCATTTCTATTCTTGAAGCAATGGCTTCGGGTATTGTTGTTGCGGCTACAAATGTGGGGGGCAATAAAGAGATCATTAAAAATAATCTCAATGGGTTTTTGATAAAGAGTAAAAACAGGAAATCAATAGAAAATATAATTAAAAAGGTATATCATATTAAAAAAGCAAATAAAATTAAAATCACTGATAGGGCCAAAAAAAGTATTTCTGAAAAGTTTGATTCTCGTAGAATGTTCCAGGAATACGAAGATTTATTTCATAAGATAATTAAAAACTATGATAGAAAGTATTGATGTCCAGGCGGTTGTTAGTAGCGTCGATTCTAAGAGGAGTACGAAGTACTTATTGTTGAAAAGATTTGATAAAGATAAAAACGAGGATCACTATAGATTGGTCAAAGGTGGTCTCGAGGGAGATGAATCTGCCGAGAATGCCGTTTTAAGAGAAGTAAAAGAGGAGACTGGTTTGTCAAGACTAAAATTAATTGGAGAAATTCAGGATTATAGTTATACAGCTGGTGAAGTCATTCATAAAGTTAAAGTTTTTTTGCTGGTCTCATTTGAAGTTCTAACGAACATAGATTCGAGTAATGAAGGGGGGTTTACAATAAAAGAAACAATGTGGGTTGATAAAGACATGGCTTTGTCACTACTGAATTTTGACCAAGAAAAAAACTCTATTTCTAAAGCTGATCAAATACTAAGTAATTTGCCCAACGAGGTGCTTATTAGTGAAAACTAACTTTATGAAAAGAATTATCCCAGGGCATTTTAGAGCTTTCACAATTTGGCTTCTTCTAGTTTCAATTGCCCTAACATATTTCTTTACCCAGGATTTTTCAAAAGTTTTAGGAATTATTTTATTTGTAGTGGGTGCATTTTTAGGGGACCAGGCTACTCATTTAGCCCAAAATGATCATTCAGCTGTTCCGCCAACATGGGTTGAAAAAAAGTTGCAAAGATATCGTTGGGCGTACACTATTCTGGGTTTTATTTTGATCGTAAAAGGGCTATATTTGGTTATCCACTAACGCTTGACTTCCACTCTAATATGGCTATACTTCTTAGGTGCCCAAAAGGCACGTTTTCTGTTCTTTGAAAACTTGTTATATAAAGAATGTATTTATGTGCAATTCCTTTATGGAATTCCAAAATAGATTCGGATAATTTGTTTATACATCACATCATATCCAACCCAAGAGATTTCTTTCTCGTTATAATTTTTTCTGGGCACGGAATAATTTCTTACTAGAAATTTTCCTCCTGCTCGTGCTTCACGCACTCCGCAGAGTCCCATAAAAAATTATGGCTCAACGAAATTTATGAAAATTATTTTTTGTTTTGTTCCGTTCAAAATTTGCTAAAAACAAATTCTTTTTTACTAGTTTGATCTCAGTTGAGTCTTAACATTAGTGGATTTGATGTAGAATTCAA
>CAZQKP010000031.1:0-6967 GCA_964594005.1 uncultured Candidatus Saccharibacteria bacterium | reverse complement strand
TAACTGCGCTAGATTTTATACGGAAAGATATCGGATGGATAAGAGAAAATATGTCCAAACCCTACGAGGTTATTTGGCAAGAACTCCGCGGTACTCCCGTTATGAAAATCGACTCTAACCGCAAAGAAGATTATTCCTCGATTCAAAAAACCAGAACTTTTTGGCCAGCCACGAATGATAAAATTTTTCTTCTCTCTCAACTTTCTAAAAATATCGAACTAGCTTGTGATAAGGCCAGGTATTACAAACTTGTGCCCAAGAAAGTTTTATTGTTTCTCAAAACCCAAGAATTTAAATACCATGTTACAGAACTGCCTCTGGAAATAAGATCAAATAATCCCGAAGCAATAACAACTCTAGCTAGGAAGTATTTTTCCAGAATGCACAAAACTGGGATTTTATATCGAACTACGGGGGTTGTTTTGCGCGAGCTGGTGCCGTTAGAAGCTCAACAACTTGATTTATTTGGCCAGGTGGAAAAAATAAATAAGTTTGATGCGGTGCACGAGCAGATCGATTCTCTGGAGGAAAAATTTGGCAAAAATGTGGTTTATCTCGCTTCAACCCACAAGTCTCTGGGCCACAAGGTGAAGGGAACTGACGCGGATGATTTGGATAGGAGTTTATTGTTTTTGTAAAAGCGAAGACCGTAAGAAACCCACGGTCTCTTACGGTCTACTAAGCATCAACCCCCCTGGCGCCCATTTGTTTTGAGAAGGGTGGCTTTCTCGGCTACGGCCGGCATGTCAATCCGAACGATGGCAAGCCCCTCCCACTGATTCTGAGGCTGGTCCGACACGGAGTCGAAGTGCCGAAGTGCCCGTTCATCACAAGCCTCAATCGTAGCTCCCTCGAACTCAGGTGTGGAGTGGGTATATTCCGGGGTATCGAAACGCCAGCCGGTTATGCGGTATTGTTGTTTCATGTGACCTCCAAAAAGTAAACTACTCTTTAGTAAAAAGAAGTCAAGGTGTGATCAGGGATAATTTTGTTTTCGTCAAAACAAAATTTGCATGACTTCAGGGAGAACGATCACGAATATTTTGCTCGCCGTCGCTCACAAAATTTCTCGATCCCGTCTCGACTGTTTTGCTTGCTAGCAAAACGTGTCTGCGACTTCCGATTCTCCCCGCAGGCAAAGAAGTTTGCCTGCTCTGGTGGACCCAGGGAGAATCGGACTCCCGCTACGCCCATGCCATGGGCGTGTTATACCACTTAACTATGGGCCCGAATTCAAGCAAATCTAATTATATTTTTCTTGTGAAGATTTGCAAAATTTGTTAATCTATTTCGCATCGGGCCCTTGTCTTAGTTGGCGGAGTGAGCTTGGGTGAGGGCCCCAAGCGCAAGACCGGAGCGCGTCGGCGCGAGGTGGGGTCGGAAAATTTTTTGCAGAAAAATATTTTTGACACTAATTTGCTCAAATGAGGCGCTTTCTGAAAATTTAATATGGGCCCTTAGCTTAGTTGGTAGAGCGCCTCATTTGCAATGAGGAGGTCACCAGTTCGAATCTGGTAGGGTCCACATCCTTGACAAAATACTACGATAGTAGTATTTTGTATTTAGGAGGAAAGGGCTGCCAAGTGTGAAGAAGCGAGTGAAGACATCTGGAGGGTGGGCTGAGAGAGATCAGACAGGAGTCTGGCACTTCACCAATGTGAGAGCGGGTGAAATCAGCCAAGCCATCAACGATGTGCTACACCATGACGACTTACGTCCCGCCTGGTTCTGGTTCAACGGGGCGCCCTGCCCTGTTACAGAAACGGATACCGCTGAGTCAATCGAGAATCGCTGGAGCCTGTGGGAAGACAACTGGGACAACCTCAGTCGTGTTCTCAAAACCCCATCGCTCCTGAGCTTGCTCGACGCAATGCGTGATGGAAATCTGTAATCGCCGTGAGAAGCCGTGAGACCTTTGTCTCTCCGCTCAACTCGCGGCTTTCTCATTAATACAAAAATTCTAACCCTATATTGGGATAACAAATTTTAAATATTTAGTTAGCAAGGGCGCTTTTCAATGAACCAAAATTTCCAAATATGTAGCTTTCTATCTTGTTCCAAGATTTCGATATGAAGTCCACAAACTTGAAACAAATTTGCTGAACGCAGATTTTTTCGGTTTGTGGAAGACGGAACGCTACGGCGCGAGTCGGGGTCGCGAGTTTCGCTAGTAAGCGAAAACTTGTGACCACAGTGCGAAAACAAAATTATCTCTGTCCACTAGTTTTTCTTGCCCCCTAAAAGTTCAATTACTTTTTCGCGCAAGCCCTCATCTCTTGTTATGCCTAAAGGAGTGGCCTTGCCACTTCTCACCTCTTCGATTACCCTAATCTCTTCTTCGATTGTTCTCTCACTTGATCCAATAGTTTTTACATCGAGGGCTCGCATTGCTGCATATAATTGCCTAAAGTCCTGTGCATGCTTAATCAGAGGTTTTTCTACCTCTCCCGTATCACTTTCATCTTCAGCATCTAGTAATTGGATTACCTTGGCTCTGATTCCGTAAGTTCTAGTTATGTCATTCACGAGGTGTTTTCGAATTCTAGCTCTATCGATGATTGCTTTTAATTCGTTTGGAGGATAATTGTATTTCTCACCATTTAATGTTCCAGGGATGCCGCCATCAAATGTATCTATGACTTTATAAAGTTCATCAAAGGAACTACAGTTTGCGATTGCGGCTTGCCTCATTTCCACTTCATCTAATCCATGAGCTTGATTTATTTGCTCATCGCCCTTTTCATAACCAGATGATTCTACTCCCATATTGTTTGTTTACTTTTAATGTGGTTATTCTAACACCTTCTTGCTATTTTCATACTCGAGAATTATACTTTTACCGTCTTATTAACTTAATATTAAACTTATGATGTACTATGACTATTCTTACCCATTTTACAGCCCATTTCATTTTTTACTGAGTTTAATTGGCTGGATTATTGTTTTTTGTATTATTTTTTGGGTGCTGAGGAATATTATGCATAGGCGACATTGGCAAAACAGAGCCCACCATTTATTTAGAGACACTGGCATGGATACCCTCAGGGAGCGCTATGCTAAGGGCGAAATTAGCAAGGAGGAGTTTGAAGAAAAGAAAAAAGTCCTAACTAGCGAATAATATTTGCATCTCAAAACCGACATGTTAAGATGATTTAACGCTAATTAGTATTAATAAAATAAATTCATGGAAAATACAGGAAATAGCAAAATGATGTCAGTTGTTGCGGTTGTGGTCGTAGTCATTGCAATTATTGGTCTTGCCGCTTTTGGTCTTAACAAGAAGAGTTCTCTGACTGCAAAAGCTCCCGCAGTTGCTTATGTAAATGATGTTGCGATTACCAAAGCAGATTTTGATACTCAGTTAAATCAAGTCTTAGCGACCCTAAAGGGGCAAGGAGTTGATACGGCCAGTTCAACTATTTTGGTTGCAGTAAAGAATCAAGTTCTGTCGGACATGATTAACGATCAATTGGTAACCCAAGAAATTGCCAAGGCAAAAATTTCCGCTAGTCAGCAACAAGTTGATGCTCAATACCAAGCACTAGTTTCTCAAGCGGGCGGCACTGATAAACTGGCTAGCCAGTTGGCGGCTGCAAATATGACGGATGCTCAACTTAGAGCAAACATTGCAAAGCAATTGGCAGTTCAGGCTTATCTAACCTCTAAAATTGATATGAATAGTGCAACAGCAACTCCAGCTGAAGCAATGCAGTTTTATAAACAAGGTACAGCTGGTCAGCAAAACCCTCCTACATTTAAATCAGTAGAAGCTCAGATAATGCAGCAACTTGTGGCAAACAAACAACAGCTTCTTATAAATGCACTTCTGCAGTCTCTCAAGGCAGGTGCCAAGATTTCAACCACAACTACTCCTTTATAAAGTTCACTCGCGTGTTTTTCGAAAAGCATGCTTCACTATTTTCTACAAAAACACCCGGGTAACTCCGGGTGTTTTTGTTAAAGATATCTTTTTATATTCGCCAGATGTTGGGCGTAAGTTGTGGCGCAATGGATTCTTCTGTTTTTATCATGCATGTAAAAGAGACAGCTTGTCCTTTGGGGATTGTAGGCGGCGTCAATTGCAGATAGACCGGGGTTTGCAATTGGTGAAGGCGGTAAACCTGCATGCAGGTAAGTGTTGTAAGATGAATTAATATTTTTATCTTCTGAATTAACTTCGTCCCACCAACCATTTTCCTCTGTGCCTTTGGCGTACTGAAGCGTCGCGTCTATTTGTAATTTCATCCCGTTAAAAAGACGGTTCCATATAATACCTGAAATTAACTTCATATCGCCTTTACCGCCCGCTTCTCTTTGAATTATGGATGCGACCTTTAATACTGTGTCCTGATTTAGAAGATCATTATTTTTTGGCTTGGAGACTTTTGATGTTTCGGTGGTGAATTCATGGAGCATCGTGGCGGTGACGCCGATAGGGTCAGCATCTTTTGCAATCATGTATGTCTTGGGGAAGTAGTGACCTTCTAAGTTAGTAATATTTAAAGCCAAATGCGCATTTATAAATTCATCTTTTTGGGTCTCATCCCAGCCCAGCTTTTCTGCCATTAAATCCGCAATTTGTTCCTTGCGCATGCCTTCCTGTACTCGCACAATTCGCACATAAGGGTTAGCTAAATTTTCGTAAAAAGATAAACTCGCGAGAAGCGCAGGGTCTATGTGGTAGTAATAAACAATCCCTACTAGACTGAAAATAGCAATGAGAAATGCTGTCACGACGTATTTCCATTTCATCCCGTTAGATATACCAGCATTTAAATACTGGATAATGAATTATAGACATAATAATAAACTTGTCCCATAGATTTTCACTAGACTGAAATATCTAACGGGACGGGCATGATTAAACTATAGCATAGAGACTACTGTTAAAAAGTCGGATGTGAATAAATCAAATTTATAATAAAATTATTTTATGACAAAGAAAGTCTTTGTTCTGTTGGGTCATCCAGACACAGTCAGCATGGGCTGTGAATTTGCAGATGCATATGCGGAAGGCGCGCGTAACTCTGGGCACGAAGTGCGTCGAACAAATTTAGGCGATATGAAATTCGATCCAATTCTTCACCATGGCTACAAAGTTATCCAAGAGCTTGAGCCTGATCTAATTAAATTTCAGGAAGATGTTAAGTGGTGTGATCACTTCGTTATAATTTATCCCTCATGGTGGTCAACTATGCCTGCACTTTTAAAGGGGCTTTTTGATCGCGCTTGGCTTCCTGGGATGGCATACAAATTTATGCCTAGCGGATTCTGGTGGCGAAGACTACTTAAGGGTCGCACTGCAACTGTTTTTGTAACATCTGATTCGCCGCCTTGGGTTGCGAGGTTTTTGTTTGGAGATAATGTGAATGAAATTCGGGATGGTATCCTTTGGTTTGCTGGTTTTGCACCCAAGATAAAAAAATGTGGCCCTATGAAAAAAATTTCTCCAGAAAGACGTGCCCGATGGACTACCCGATTTAAGGAGTACGGCAAAAAAGTTTATTAAATAGTTGAGGGCGGGAAGTTGTATTAACTTCTCGCCCCCAGCTCAGCCGCAAGGCATGACCACAAATGGCAGATCTTCGCCGCTACGCAGAAGTTCGTTTCGAATCCTGGTCCGGGCTTCAAGTGTCCAGCCAAGATCAGTGTAGATGGCGATGGCTTCGTTTTCGTCGATTCGTCCTTCCATCCATCGCTTGTCCACTTCGCGTAACAGTTTGCGTAGTACTTCACGCAAATCGCCGTCGTGGATGTCGAGTTGCGCGCGAGGAACGTCTTCTGGTCGGAGGTATTTCTCGGCGTAGTCCATTAGCCTGTGATATCGGTCCATGCTGACCTCCCTTATCTCATTTAATTAGATTCCTATTCCAATATTTGTCAATAAATCTACAGCAGGAAAAATTAGCATTTTTTAATATGAATGGTAATGTAAAAAATAGAGGAGGTTGTGATGAGTAAACAGCGTTTTGCCTTTGTTTATGGCGCTGCGATCTGCCTCACAACTTCATGGTATATCTACCAGATAGTTGTGGGGTTAAGTGCACCGGTTCTGGCGACCTGGTTAACATTTTTCATCGGTTCGTCGGCCAGTCTGTTTACGTATATTCGACATGAGGAGAAGAGGGGGCGAAAGCCAGATTTTCTGGCTAACATGTCGAATATCGGCAGTGTCGTTCAAACGTCTTTGGTGTCACTCGCACTACTTTGGGTCCGCAGTCCGTTTGCTCAGAACGCCGTCCAAAAGTTTTGCTTGCTCTCCGTTTTAGGGACGCTGGTCTACTATTACATGAGCAAGAAGGCTTTTCGGACAAACATTGCGATTAACATCGTTATGGGGCTCGGTTACGTACCCACGCTGTATCACCTGTGGACAGCTACCAGGAACTCAGAGTCATTTGTTCTCTGGGGGGTGATGGGTGTTGTAACTGGTATTGCGTGGAGTATCCCACTTCGGCAGCGAAATTGGCTTGCTGCAACATATGCTGGGCGCTCCTGCGTTCTCACTCTCAGTGTCCTGGTACTGATGCTGCGGCTTTGGTGGAAAAACTAATGGCTCATCGTGAAAGCGGTGGGCCATTAAAAATTTACAAGCCGCAATTTATTGATAAAATAGAAAAAGAGGTGGCATATGCCAGGTGAGATCGTTAAGGACGGTGTGACTTACAAGATCGGCGGGGTTCTACATCTCGAGGGGGTTTTGTGGATGGGGATTCCGCACGGCTACCAGATTGTGGTCGCAGAGCTGCGGGATCCTGAGGAGATGATCGAGTTCATTGGTGCTGACATCGAGGGCATCAGTGGGCGGCTCTACTTTGCTCCAGAAGATTTCATCAAGTCTGAATCGTCCGCGGCCTGAAATCCTCAGGTTTGCACAGGCAAAGTCCTGCGTAAGGGGTGGCGGTGTCCACCCCTTTGATTTTTTCCTTTATTTAAACCATTATTTAGCCATGTCACTTTCGATTGG
>CAZQKP010000030.1:0-7021 GCA_964594005.1 uncultured Candidatus Saccharibacteria bacterium | reverse complement strand
CTTTATTGCTTTTTAATATATACACATAACTCATAATCCACCAGGCCGACGTTTCAGTCGGCCCCCCGACGTCCCGACGCCACAAGTCGGGACGTCGGGGCTGAGCTATCTCGGCATGCGGAAACATACTAACACAAATTACTTCTGATTAAAATTACTTAAAATATCGTTGAAATTTGTTTTTGCGCCGCCATAAGCACCGGTTATGGCTTGAATATAAGGTTGGACTAAATAAAAAGCTCCTACCGCTGAACCGATAATTACTATCCAGTAAAGAATACTCATTATTCTGGACCAGCGCATGGAGCGCTCCATTTTTCGAAGAATTTCGTTGTTTTCTTCTGCCAGCTCGAGATTCTTTTCAAGCAGCTCTTTGTCTTCCGGATCCATATAAAAATTCTACCAAATTTTGAGACAAAATCAATTTGTGCCACCGATACGAATCGACCCTTACAGGGTCAGTACCCCGATTGGATTTTTTGTTCGCAAGCTCCAAAAAATCTCAATCGGGCTTCGATTCGTATAAAATTACTTCGTAATTTGTGCCACCGATACGAATCGAACGTACATCTATCCCTTAGGACGGGACTGTTCTATCCATTGAACTACGGCGGCAAGGCTTAGGCCATTGCTGGGTTTGGAGCTGGTGGATTTGGATTTAATCCTAGTAATCGAGCTAATTTGGGCCTATTGAAGCCGATTACTACATCATTATCTATGAGAATTACAGGTACACCAAGTTGGCCTGATTTTTCCATCATTTCTTTTCTTTTTTCCATATCTGCCGCCACGTTAAATTCTTCGTAGCTTATGCCATTTGTTTTGAAAAATTCCTTGGCCATAGCGCAAAAATGACAAACTGGAGTGGAATATATAGTAACTTTTTTCATCCCGTTAGAAATAGGAAACTTCTGTTTCCGTAGTTAAACAACCACTTATTAGATATTTATTAATCTCCCTTAGCCCCACCTAACCCGACAGAATCAACCATATGATTTCTAACGGGATTCATGTCCATTCATTATACCTCACCTGCTAAAAAAATGCCAAATTTTTTGCCAAAAACCTGTCTTGGATGTTGATGAACCAACATCAGAGTCTTGATTTGGCACAATTACAACCATATTTTCACCACTTTTTGTCACCGAGAATTTTGATCTGATTTCTTCTTCCATTCCTGCATCTGTGTCTAATTTATTAATTTTCTCTTCTAGAGTAGTGTCTCTTTCCTCTAGTTGGGCTACATTGGCCTGGGAAATATTTTTCATACTTTCACTCTCCCTTTTCTTACCATAAACCTCCCAAGTTGAATGCAAAACCAATAAAGTAAGAATACCAAGTAACCCTAGCGTTACTTTATTGTATAAAAATGAGCGAACCTTGCGTTTTTGTGCAAAATCGAGCATGATATTCTGATAGTTTCAATTATATGCTTTTCGAGAAAAAGAACCAAAAAAGATTTCAGACTATTTGGAAGATAGTGTGTGTAGTCATGATTGTGGGGATGATTTTGCTCTATTTACCTGGCCTATTTCAGTAAAATCTAACAAAATCTCCTACGCCTAGTATCTAGGGTGATTTTGTTAGATTCAGGAATTTAAAGCGATTTGAGCTAATTTAAGAACCGCTTCCTTTGTTTTAGCCCCAGCCATCCATAGTCCAGGGTGGCAAAAAAGCGCACCTTCGACACCAGTTATTTTTTCAAATTCCTCATCTTTTTTGCCGCCCCATTCTTTTGGAAAACTTTTTCTGTTATCAAACGAATTTTCATCATCCCGAATTGTTCTTAACCTCCAATGATTTTTATCTTTCGGGAAAATGACAAATAACGGTTCGGGGAATTCCTTTAAAATACTGGCTGGATAAAATTTATCTAAGACAATTATTCTTTTATCTATAGCATTATTATAAGCCTCCAGGACCAGCGCCTCTGATTCCAACTTGTCGTTTGCCTTTTTTATCTCATTTGTAAGACAAAGTTTGGCGAATGAAACAGCCTTCATAAATATTGAATCCAAATCAGGATTTTCTTCTTTCCAGCTAGGATAAAGTGAAGAAAAAAAGTCTCCTATAGTATACGGGTATATGTCTTCAACCTTGGTTTCCAGAAAATTAACACCATTATCTATTAAATCTATGCCTTGGACCAACTTCTTATCAATTTTTTGAAATGTCTTCTCGTTACCAGACAACTGTAGACCAAACTTTTTCCAGACTAAGCCAAATGATGCATATTCAACTCCGTTATCCCGTTTCCCAGCTCCCCCGGTTTGATGATGATCAAATCGATTTCTATCCGCATCATATATCCCGCCCACATCTAGCACATAATCCCCCTTTTCAATAACATTGTTTTCCCTGGATCGAATAACCTCTGTGTTGTTCTCCCCTAATACTAAAATCAAAGTAGCAACACCAAATATTTCATCGGCATGAAAGTATCCATCATGCGCAACAATTGTAACCTTATTTTGAGTATCTGACATTCTGAGATTTCAAGTAAATAATTGAAATAGTGATTAAATACACGAACATGGAGAACGCCATAAATGGAATGGTGATGTAGTTATAGGCCAAGACGTAGACTTTGCCGCATTCACCTCCATTTGCAGTACAAGCCAAAAGTGAAGTCCCAATCCCCCAATGTACTAAGGAATGATAAAAAGAAACGCATGCACCTATAACCGAAAGGGGTAGAAGATAAAGAATTACATTTTTATCTTTTTTAAGCCAGGCCATGAATAAAACAATAAACTGCGGATACATTAAAATCCTTTGAAACCAACAGAGCTCGCAAGGCACAAAGCCAATAACATTTGAGTATGCCAAACTGCCTAGAGTGGCACCCAATGAAAGTAGAAACAGAACAAGAAGAATATTTTGGTTCAAAAAACCGTAAACCCACGATCGCACAGATGTATCAAACAAAATAACTAGAATCCCTAGAACAAAAACAATGTTAGAAACAAGAGTTAAAGTTGTTAAAACCGAACTAATCATATTGGCTACGGTAAGCTACAACCAGTTTTTTTAGCTAGATCCACTAATTCGATTTCCCCTGCGACTTTCTCCAGAGTAGTTGTACCTGCTTGTGGGAAAAACCAAGTAGGGTAACTCTGCACCCCCTTGTCAGTACAGTATTGTAATTGTCCTTGGCCATCTGCAGTGGAACACTCATTGTAAGGAAGATACTGAGCTGATTTACCAAATCTGGCTTTTTGCGCTTGGCAATGTGGACACCAAAATGCTCCGTAAAACTGAGCACCACTACTTTTTATACACATAGCGAATTGATCATATTTACCAGCCTTACCCGGGGTAACAATAAGCCAAACAACTCCAGCTAAAACCAGTAAACCAACAACTGTATAGATAATTTTTTTCATTTGATTAATTTAACATATCCACAGTAAAATTTCCATGCGTTGCATTATTTATAACCTTATGTTAACGTCAAAATATGGTAAGCAAAAATCATTACTGCTTTACATGGGTGAAGAGACTCTCAATGCGACAGGAGAGGACTGATTTTTGCGCTTTAATGAACTAAAAGGTAAATCGAATTTAGAGCTCAAACACCAGTCCTCTCGGACTGGTGTTCTGTTTTATAGAACAAGTTCTTTACATGGTAACTAGGAGGTGAGATGCGAGATCTAGACGAAAGTCAAATCCAAGCCTTAAGAGAAGAGTTCGACCGCTGCATCATGAGAGCGTGCGAAATTCTTTCTGTTAAACCGGCTGGAGAAATAACCTTCATTCAGGGTGGTTTTAAGGTCACCCAGACCTACGGCGAAAACCCGGAGGAATCGCTTCACATCACTCAAGGAAAGAGAATCTGCTCCGTCTAGGAGGTGACATGGTGGAAAAAACACTCGAGTTGCCCGATACATCAACTGGTCCAGACGACACGAATGGGCCACGACAAGAAAACGATCCCGATTCAGATCGGATCGAAAGTGAAAGACCCGGCAACAGCCACGTTGAACCGCTTCGCGGCGGTGATGACTGGTTCATTTGAGGAGAGAGTCATGAGACATAAAGAATTTGAGAGTGAGCTGGAGCTTTACCTGTGGAAGTGCCGGATGGTCAAGTTTGCTCTCGACACATTCGGAAATGACATCCGAGAAGTACTCATCGGCGAGAAGTTCAAGGGTCGTTTGCCCGCGATTTTTGTCGAGAATACAACCGTGGTCAGAGCACCAGAAGGCGAATGGCCGACGCTCTACAAAAACGGCTTCGTTCTCGTCCAGAGCGGCCCGGGCCGTAACGGCACCATCTAGGGACTACCATGAACACCCAAGTTGCGCCCAGCCCAGTTAAAAAACTGGTGCTGGACGCAACTAATTATCAATTAAACGTATTAAAATAATACGATGGAAAAATTTATAAAATTACTAAGAGACTTTGTCTCAATACGATCAGTTTCAACTGATCCAAGGCACAAGAAAGACATTGAAGAAACTGCAATGTGGCTGACTTCTTATTGTAAAAAATCTGGGCTCAAGGCCAAAGTGATTCGAGGTTATGACAATCCAATCGTGATCGCCAAAACTAAATCTAATCCTAAACTTGAGACTGTATTAATTTATGGTCACTACGATGTTCAACCTGCCGATAAAAATGATGGCTGGAAATCAGAACCATTTTCACTTATCCAAAAAGGCGGCAAGCTTTTTGGCCGAGGCTCAGCAGATAACAAAGGGCAGATTCTAATTCATTTGTATTCAGTAGCAAGACTCTTAAAAGAAAAAAGGCTTGGCTACAATGCAATCTTTTTAATTGAAGGTAATGAAGAAACTGGTTCACCCCTCTTAAAAAGATTTATCAATGATTACAAAAATGAACTTAAATCTGATTTTGTGGTTATTTCTGATGGCGAATTGGCGGCAAGTAACTCCCCCGCTCTAGAAGGTAGTTTCCGGGGCGTAGCCAACCTACAAATCGTGCTTAAAACCGCCAGTGACGATATGCACTCTGGATTATTTGGAGGAGTTGTACCAAATGCCGCCTTGGAACTCTCTAAACTCTTACGACAAACTCATGACAAGGAACAAAAAATACTTGTTCCAGGATTTTATAATGACTCAAAAAATAGTCAGGCGAAAAATCCTGCAAAGGTAAAAAACATTACTGGTTCAAATAAAATCTTTGCTAAAAATCATTCCGAATATGAAACCAGAACTGGGCTTCACCCTGCCATAGAAATAACCAGCCTTTATTCCGGCTACTTGGGAGAGGGTTTTAGAAACAGTATCCCCTCAAAGGCAATCGCCAAGATAAACATAAGATCGGGGCCAAAGCAGAATCCCGCTCGGCTATTTATTTTATTTAAAGAATTTATTCAAGATATTACACCAGAATATATAACTATAGAAGGAAAACTGGATAGCACATCAAATGGCGCAGAATTGAATACAAATAATAAATACTCGAGAAAAGCGATAAATATTTTGGAAAAAATATATGGAGAAAAAATCCGGGTTAAGCACAGCGGAGGTACACTGCCAATTGTTAATGATTTCAAAAAGATACTAAAAATTCCTCAAATTATGATCCCCCTTGCAAATGAAGACTGCGGCATGCACTCAGCGTCGGAAAATATTAGTCTTGCGTGCCTAAAAAAGGGGCTGGAATTTAGTGAAAGATTCTTTTCTACACCTTAGGTTCAAATCCTGCTCTACTCCAGTTCCATAAAACGGGGTGCATTTCGACTGGGGAAAGGCCGCTACCGCTTAGAATTCTCTTCCAAGCCTTTGCAACTTCAACTGAAGAATTATTTTCTTTGGATATACCGAGTCTAATTGAGCATTGCAGAACATGCGTATCCGGAATAATAGAAATTTCCTGCATATTTTTTAATTTAACATCTGTATATTGACTTAAAATAAAAAGCCAATAATTTGTCATTTTAGGTCCGCTCAAGTGAGTAAAATCTTTTTTATGATCTTTTTGGATATAATTTAAAATTTTCGAAACATCTTTTTCTAAAGAAATTAGAAGATTCCTGGATTATTTTTGCAAATTGCAATCCAAATGTCAGTGTGTTTATTTTTTTGCAATGCTAGTTTATGCCTCACTAAATCTCTTTGAACTTCTGATCTTTTCTTTTTTACTACCTCTTCCGGAAAGAAAAGATAGTTTGTATCTTGATCTTGCCAAGTCTCTAGCGCAGATCGCCACATTGCAGGCGAATTTCTTTGAAAGTTAATGCAGGGAGATAATGTGAAGTACAAATAATTCTCTCGGCTCCCCTTATTAAGATTAGGATGAACTTCGTGTATGAGTAGCTTTTTTATTTGACCAGAATGGTAGAGGGCGTGTAATTTTAATATCTTATCTAATTTTTTACTCATTATTTCTTAGCCATTAGCTTCTGATGCTCCTCCGAGTTTATGAGCCCACAATTCTTGAAGTGTGTACTAAATGGATAAAAAGATAATAGCATAAAATTAAGAACTTAAGACATCCTTATGTTCTATATCAGAGTCCCAGTAATTTACCCTCTTTGCTAAAAATTCCTCTATAGCTTTTGTGTTTGGAGTATCAGCCTTAATCTCCAATCCTAAAATCTTTAAGGTAGATGGCATGCTCATTGAAAGGGACTGTCTGAGAGCTGCTTCTGTAAATTCATTTAATGGAACAGGAATAGACTCATCAGTTTCTTCAGCGTTAAGTTCTTTAACAAAAATCTCTCTCATGTCTTCAAAAGATTTGTGGCCAATTTTATTTACTCTAAAATTTACAGCTACCATCCCGATAGACATAAGAATATGCCAATCTTTCCAGCCTTCTGATCTTAATTTTTTTACGGTCACTTGAAAATTTGATTGCTTTTTTAGAGATTCGAGAGTTTTCCTTACAGGTAAAATAGAACGAGTGTATCTATTTTCAATTTTCTCTCTTTCTTCTTTTGGACTAAAATCTTTTAATAAAGAATCGTCCCAGTTTAATTGTGAATGAGGATGATTAGATATAATAGTTGATTTAAGCGAATCAATTTTTGAGAATGTAGATATTTCTT
>CAZQKP010000029.1:0-7238 GCA_964594005.1 uncultured Candidatus Saccharibacteria bacterium | reverse complement strand
TGTTCCTGCGGACTTTTTATGTGCCATAGTGCGGTCAGTATAAATTAAAAGATTAAAAAAGTAAAGCAGGGCTATACATTTATATTTTTTGTAGTAAGATGGTTAAGTTGTAACTAAAAAACTAACTTTATGCAGCGAGTTTCTACTTATTTAATGAAAGTGCGAGTGTTTTTTACCCGGAAAAGAATTATCTGGACGGCGGTTATTTTGGTGGTTATTTTATTTGGCTGGCTTGTTTTTTTTAGAAAATCAAGTCCAAAAAATATCCAAACAGCGATTGTAAAAAAACAAGATATTGAAAAAACCGTTCTAACTACCGGGCAAGTTGTAAGTTCGACTGATCTAGATTTAAGTTTTCAGGGCGCGGGTGTAGTAAGAAGGGTAAATGTTAAGGAGGGAGATAAGGTTTACGAAGGGCAAGTTCTAGCTACGTTAGACCAATCTAGTGCTTTGGCCAATTTAGAAAGTGCGCAGGCTAGTTACAATAAAATTAAGGCAGCCGCTACCGCGCAGGATATTGCAGTAAGCCAAGCTGCTCGGGATGGTGCCGCTACCGCGCTTCAGAACGCAAAACAAAATCTCTTAAATCAAATCAATCAAAGTTTTACAGATGCTAACGTGGCTGTACTTTCTAGTACAAACATTTTATTCTCTAACCCCCAAAGTAATTCACCTCAATTTAGTATAAACGGCACTGTACAAGTAAATAATCAAGATATAACTGCAATAAATAGTTCACGAGTCGCGATAAACGATACTTTGTCCAAATGGCAAGTAGAGATAACAACAGTTACTGACTCAAATATTAATCAAGTAGTTCTAGATTCTTTGACTAATTTATCTCAAGTTAGTAAGTATTTAGGAGATGTAGTGAAAATTTTAACTGTGGATACGCAGGTAACTTTTGGGGGCAGTCAGTCCACGATTACTTCCTATACTTCAGCGGTAACCACATCTAAAGCAACTGTGGACGCCTCGTATAATACTTTAAACTCATATAATCAGGCCGTGAAGAATGCGGTTAATTCTCTCGCACAAGCGCAGGCCTCTCTCGATTTAAAGCAAGCGCCAGCAAGGCAGGAAGATGTAGATATTGCAAAAGCGCAAGTAGACATTGCTCAGGCGGCATTAAACAACACCATCGTTTACGCTCCGATTTCAGGCACGATAACTCAAGTTGATGTGAAATTGGGCGAGCAATCAACTCCCGGCAAGGAAGTAGTTAAAATGCTAAATGTAAATGAGCTTCACGCCGAAGCCCATGTAAGTGAAGCTGACATTGCTTCGGTCTTGGTTGGTCAGGATGTGGATATGACATTTGATGCGCTTGGCCCGGACAGACATTTTCAGAGTAAAGTTTTAACAGTTAATCCGGCTTCCACCATCGTTTCGGGTGTAGTTGATTACAAAGTTACTGCAACCTTGCCAAATATTCCAGATATAAAACCTGGCATGACTGCAAACATGACCATATTAGTTGCCAAAAAAGCTACCGTATTGGCAGCTCCCTCCTCCGCGGTTGTAAATCACGATAATCAGAAATTTATAAAAGTAATTGACGATCCAAATAAAAAAACTTATCACGAGGTGCAAGTTTCCACCGGCCTCGAAGCAGATGGTGGTTTAGTAGAGATTACTTCTGGGCTTACCGAAAACGAAGAAGTGGTAACTTTCATAAAGTAGATTGTTCATGCCATGTCTCTAATTAATGTCGAAAATCTTATTAAAGATTATGTAAATGATGGCGTGGCAACACCTGTGCTCCACGGTATAAATTTTTCTATGGAGAAAGGTGAGTTCGTCGCTATTATGGGTCCGTCTGGTTCTGGCAAATCAACCCTCATGCATATTTTGAGTTTTTTAGATCGGCCAACGTCTGGTTTGTACGAATTCGAGGGAGAGAATACCAAAAATTTTAGCAAGGATTACCTGGCAGAGCTCAGGAATAATAAAATAGGTTTTGTTTTCCAATCTTTTAATCTTTTGCCGCGTACAACTGTTTTGGATAATGTGAAATTGCCGCTTTTATACAGCTCTAAAAAAGAACACGAGGATTTAGCCAAAGCGGCCCTGGCAGATGTCGGCCTCTCTCATCGCTTAAACTATTACACCAATCAAATTTCAGGTGGGGAAAAGCAGAGAGTTGCTATCGCTCGTGCACTGGTCAACGATCCGTCTATTATTTTTGCTGATGAACCCACTGGTAATCTCGATTCCAAATCTGGCAATGCAGTTTTAAGTATTCTGCAGGAGTTAAATGATAAAGGTCGAAGCATAATTCTAGTTACGCACGAACAGGATACAGCCAATCATGCTAAAAGAATAATTCGTATCAAAGATGGCAAAATTATTGATGACGAAAAAGTTAAAACTAGAACTATTGCAGCCGCGGACGGGGATTTAAGGAAATAATGAATTTTATTTCTACCATAAAGATGACGATAAGAAACCTCATGGCCCGCAAAGGCAGATCATTTTTAACCATGCTGGGAATCGTGATCGGAGTTGCGGGGGTCATCATAATTATTTCCTTGGGAGCTGGGGCACAAAGTTTGGTTTTGGGTCAGGTTAATAAATTAGGATCGAACCTTTTATCTGTTCAGCCAGGCAAAAGTAGTACCAATGGTCCACCCGCCCAAGTTTACGGCATTGTTATAACTAGTTTAGTAACAGAAGATGCAGACGCAATCAGGTCCCAAGTGCCCCATGCCCAAGCTGTGAACGCTTTGGTGCGGGGCACAGCGACTGTTACTTGGCAAAACAAAAAAGTTGATACAAATTTTGCTGGCACAGATCAAGGTTATGTAAGTGTAGTTAATTTTACGATGCAGGAGGGCGAATTCATGAATGAATCGGATATTCGTGGTGGCGCAAACGTGGTGGTTCTCGGTTCTACCGTAGCAGACTCACTATTTAAGGGCACAGGGGTTAACCCAATTGGCCAAGTGGTCAAAGTTAGGTCAGCGGCAAATGCAGGTACAAATGTTTCTTTGGGTGTGCCGCTACGAGTAGTGGGTGTTGTTACACCTCGCGGTAGTGCTTTTTTCCAGGATCAGGATGACTTAATATTTTTACCACTTTCTATTGGTCAATTACAGCTTTTGGGAATTCATTATCTTCAGGCAGTTAATGTGAAAGTTGACTCAAGTCAAAATGTAGATCAAACAATCGCCGATATAAGTAATGTTTTAAAATCGCGCCATCATATTTTAACCGACGACCAGATTGACTTTACCGTTAGAAATCAAGCACAGGCCGTGGGGATTTTGACGACCATTACCAATGCTCTGAGTCTGTTTTTAACTTCCATGGCGGCAATTTCACTAGTGGTGGGAGGTATTGGAATTTTAAATATTATGCTGGTGACGGTTGCAGAAAGAACGCGTGAAATTGGTTTGCGTAAAGCAGTCGGTGCAACTAACGGCAATATCATGAAACAATTTTTGCTAGAAGCGGGCACACTAACATCGATTGGCGGAATAGTTGGGATTATAAGCGGCGTGATAATTTCTTTTTTAATGGCGTTACTTATGAAAAAACTTGGCTTTGATTGGGATTTCGTGATTTCACTTTGGTCAGTAATCTTGGCCGTGAGTGTCTCGCTTTTAACTGGGGTAGTGTTTGGTCTTTATCCTTCATACAAGGCTTCCAAACTGGATCCGATTGATGCTCTAAGATACGAATAGCGATACAAAAAAATAAAATGTCGAAACTATTTTTACAATCTATTAAAGCATTAAGAGCGAATAAGGGTCGCACAATTTTAACTATGCTCGGCATTGTTATCGGTATTACAACTGTTGTTCTGGTCTTATCCGCTGGTGCCGGTTTCCGAAGTCTCATCAACGCGCAAGTTGCTACTTTCGGCACGAATACTTTATTCATTCAAACCAAAGTGCCCCAAACGAGTAAAGACAGAGCAGAGGGTGACTCAGGCCAAGGCCCTGGTGAAGCGTTTAACGGCATAGTTGTGACTAGTTTCAAACAGCGGGATCTGGATGGAATAAAAAAGTTAGATAATGTGTCAGGGGCGTACGGAATAATAACTGGGCAAGCGCCGGCCAGTTATAGAGATAATAAAAAAACAATTATCTATTATGGCGCAGGTGCGGAGAGATTTAGTATCGATCAAAGTACTTTAAGTGAGGGTAGATTTTACACCGATAGTGAAGACCGGGCGGGTGCTCAAGTAGTAATCCTAGGTTCAACCATCGCGCACGATCTTTTTGGCCAAGATGATCCGTTGGGTAAACTTATGAGGGTTGGGGCTTTAAATTTCCAGGTTATTGGAGTTTACAATCCCCAAGGAGCGCTTTCTGGGAACGATGATTTGGTTTTCATGCCGCTTAACACTGCCCAGAAAAAACTCTTAGGAGTTAATTATATTTCTGTTGGCATCGTTTCTCTAAATGATATTAATTCTGCACCAAGTACAGCAGAAGAAATTAAACAAGTGATGAGGCAGAATCACTCCATCGTAGATCCAAATAAAGATGACTTTACGGTGCAGACTCAGGCCCAAGCTCTGGCAACATTCAACACTATATTTAGTGGGATCACGTATCTCTTGATCGCTATCGCTGCCATCTCTTTGATTGTCGGAGGGGTCGGCATAATGAATATAATGTATGTGGTTGTAACCGAAAGAACAGCTGAGATCGGCCTGAAAAAAGCAATTGGTGCGAGAGAGTCAGATATTTTGAAGGAGTTTTTATTAGAAGCAATTTTAGTTACAGTTTTTGGGGGAATTGTAGGAACTTTATTCGGCGCATTTTTAGGTTTTATTATTTCAATAATTGCCCAATCCTTTCATCTAGCCTGGAGTTTTTCCGTGCCACTTTACGCAATCATTCTTGCCTTTGGGGTTTCGGGAGCAATCGGTATTTTCTTCGGAGTTTTTCCAGCACGAAGCGCAGCAAAACTTGATCCGATCGAAGCCCTTCGTTACGAGTAGAAAATATGTTACTCTAGTAGAATCATGTCCGGATTTACGATCATTCTCTTTTACAATTACGTTCAGATTGATAATCCCAAAAAGTTACGGGAAGAACAGTTTAATCTTTGCGTAGGTTTAAATTTAAAAGGCAGGGTAATAGTGGCAGAAGAAGGTATTAATGCAACTCTGGAAGGTACAAATGAAAATATTGAAAAATATTTGGGCGAGTTTTTGTCTGATCCACGATTCTCTAGCACTCACATTAAGAGGAGTCAGGGCACAGGTGATGCCTTCCCGAAGTTATCCGTAAAAGTTCGTCCTGAAATTGTTACTCTTGGTTTAGAAAACGATATTAACCCCAATCAAATTACAGGCAAACGTTTAAAACCTGAAGAATTGAAACAATGGTACGAATTGGGCAAAGAATTTTATGTAATTGATATGCGAAACGACTACGAATTTAAAGTTGGGCGTTTCAAGGACTCTATTTTAATGCCAGTGCAGAATTTTCGGGATATTCCCAAAGCACTTTCATACATTGAGGCCTTGAAAGATAAAACAGTTTTACCTATCTGTACAGGAGGTGTTCGTTGTGAAAAAGCCTCAGGTCTTTTGATGCGCGAAGGTTTTAGAGATGTCTATCAGTTAGATGGTGGGATTGTGAGTTACATAGAAAAATATCCTGCTCAAGAATTTGAAGGGTCATTATATGTTTTTGATGGACGAATACTCATGGATTTTGATCAAAAGGACAGACATGTAGTGATTGGTGTGTGTGATAAGTGTGGAATTTCTAGTGAGCGCTATGTAAATTGCAAAAATCCAGAATGTAATAAGCATTTTATTTGCTGTGAGGACTGTTCACTATCCGACGGTCGGGCATTTTGTTCAGAAGCCTGCAAAGAAAAGATTCTAGTTCATGTCTAAGCCTCTTTATTACACGGTTATTTTTATGCAGAAACTGGGTTATATTGTTTTTTATCCTTTACATAAAATATTTGTCAGTATAAAAATTAACGGTCGAGAAAACTTGATTGGTTTAAATAAACCAATAATTATTGCTTCCAATCACACCAGTGAACTAGATGTAACCATCGCTCCACTTTTGTTTCCCTTCTTTTCCAAGTTTTTTCCGATTTATTTTGTTTCCAATTCGCGAGAGAAGTGGCGCACATTTGGTTGGCGTAATTATATTTATGGCGGTGTCTTTTTTAATATGCTCGGCGGCTACGCTCTCTACTCAGGCCATCATGACTACGCAATTTCATTAGAACAACACATTGATTTGTTAAAAAATGGCAGAACAGTCTTTATTTTTCCGGAAGGCAGGAGAACATTAGATGGGAATCTAGGGCCAGCTCACGGCGGTTTAGGATTCTTGGCATACACAACTGATGCCACTATTGTGCCAATAGCTATAAATACTTTTTATGATATGTCACTTCCCAAATACTTTAGTGGGTCGAAAAAAGTTGTTATCAATATTTTGAAGCCAATACACAAATCTGAACTATTTAATACGGCCAACCCATCAATAGACGATTTTAAAAATGTCTCCCAAATTGTTTTAAATAAAATTGCGGGAGGCCTGGAATAAGGTGTTTTAGGGGGATCACTTGCATAGTGAACTATGGTTCACCTATAATATTGCCATGGGTAAAGAGAGAACTATTTTACACATGGACGGCGACGCCTTTTTTGTGGCCTGTGAAGTGGCTAAAAATCCAAAACTAAGAGGGTTACCTGTAGTTACAGGCGAAGAGCGCGGGATTGCCTCGGCGCTTTCTTATGAGGCAAAGGCGCTGGGGATTTCACGGGGGTTCCCAATTTATAAGATTAAAAAAAATTTTCCTCAAGTAATTGTTTTGCCAGGGGATTATGCTTCTTATGCAAAATTTTCCCGCGAGATGTTCGATGTTGTTCGTAGGTATACAGACGAAGTCGAAGAATATTCTATCGACGAATGTTTTGCAGATCTGACGGGCTGGAGTGTTCCGCTTAAGATGACCTATTTTGAAATAGCCAAACAAATAAAAAAGGAAATAAATAAGGAATTGGATTTATCAGTTTCCCTCGGTGTTGCTCCGACCAAGTGTTTGGCCAAAGTCGCATCCAAATGGCAAAAGCCCGATGGCCTTACAGAAATAACCAAAGACAGGATTCCTGAGTTTCTAGCCAAAATCTCTATAGAAAAAATATGGGGGATTGGCAGGAGGACTTCAGAATTTTTAGGAACAAAACAAATTTTAACTGCGCTAGATTTTATACGGAAAGATATCGGATGGATAAGAGAAAATATGTC
>CAZQKP010000028.1:0-7346 GCA_964594005.1 uncultured Candidatus Saccharibacteria bacterium | reverse complement strand
CATTAATCTAAATTATAACTCTGTCCTTTTTCTGGACAAATCGCATCTATTTCTAATTCATTGTGAAGCCTCTGAGCTAGATATGCTGAAGCTTTAGGTTCACCCATAACCACAAAAACTTTTTTAACTGTTTTGGCGGTGTCGGACACCATTTCGACAAGATGATCAGAATCTTTGTGGGAAGAATAGCCCGAAATCATTTCAATTCTGGCTCTTACAGAAATGTTTTGACCGTTTATTTCTATTTGGCTAGGCTTATCTTGAATTCGACGGCCCAAGGTTCCAATAGCTTGGTAGCCCATAAGCAAAATTGTGCTTTTAGGATCAGGTAGAAAATTCATTTCATGAGTCACTACCCTGCCGCCAGATGACATACCCGAACCGGCGATAATAATTTTAGGGTTAGCTGTTTTAACAATATCATTTGATTCTTTCACGCTATGAATTACATGGAGCCTTGGAAATTGAAAAATGTCATCTCCTGATTTTATTTGATTTTGCACATTGGAGTTAAAATCTTGAGTATCCCTCATATAAACTGCTGTAACTTTTTGAGCCAAAGGTGAATCCAAAAAAACTGGAACCTGCGGAATTATTTTTTTCTCAATTAAATTGTTGAGCTCATATAAAATTACTTGAGTCCTCTCAATAGAAAAAGCTGGGATAACTAGAGTGCCTTGATTTTGGATTGCACTTAAGACAATTTCTATAAATCTTTCATCTCTTTCTTCTTTTGGTTCGTGGTTTCTATCCCCATAAACACTGTCCATAACTAAATAAGTTGCATCAGTTATTGGCTCCGTATTTTTTAAAAGAGGCGACGGCGAATTACCGGAATCCCCTGTGAAATAAATTCTTTTATCACCAAATGTAAACCTGTACATTGTAGAACCCAAGATATGCCCCGCGTCCTTGAGAGCCACAGAAAATTCTTCATTTATTTTGGATTCAACATCATAAGGCAAAGTTTTCCAAAACGAGAGAGACTTATTTACATCATTAATATCATAGAGTGGAAAATCTTGGAGCCTTATCGCATCTTGAAACATAATGCTCGATAAGTCTTTGGTCTCTTGAGTTGAATAAATTGTGCCCTGGAAACCGTCCCGAACTAATTTGGGTACTCGACCGATATGATCCATATGAGCATGAGTAATGAAAAGATAATTTACACTTTTTGGATCGTAGGCAAATGGTTCTTTTGCATTTTCCGCTGCTTCGGGAGTGCCCTGCTCTAAACCACAATCAACCAATAATTTCGTCTTCTCACCTGTGAGTAAAAAATTTGCCCCTGTAACAGACCCCACCCCACCATAAAATGTAATTTGGATTTTAGCCATTGTGTCTTCTGGAAATGTAAATCGCATAAGTAATACCGAGAAAACCACCAAAAATATCCATGCTTAAATCAGAAGCAGTATCGAAAACATAGGCCCAGCCATCAGATAGAAATGTCGAACCAATTAGGAGCTCAAATATTTCCCATAGGATTCCTACAATTAAAACTAGGAGAAGTGAGGTGAAAATTATTCTCCTAGTCTGCGTATTTTTGTAAAAATTTTCCAAAAGTAAGACACTTGCAACTCCAACGGAAGCACCGGCTGTAAAATGCACAACCATGTCAAACCAAGAAACTGTCCAATATATGTAAAACTGAGCGGCTAAAATGTGTAAGAGCGCGGCAGCTATGAGTAAGAACAAAAAAAGTTTAAAAAGTGGTTTTTTAACCATTCTTTAATTGTAACAAATTAAAATACCCACTCTAGTGGGGGTCTTAATAGGGCACGGATATTTCCTTAGCATTTAGCCAAGTGGGTGTTCGCAGAGGCACAGATTGTAAGGAGTAAACCTTTCTTTCTATGCAACGATTTGAAACTCCCTTAAAAAATTTATTCGGAAAATATCTCGTTACCCTGTTTTGATTATACTCTCCGCAAAATGGAGTACAACTTGTCGGCACTGCTCTAAAGTGTTCTGCAAAATTTTTCTTAACAAATTATTCATCTACCCCAAAACGTTTGTAGTCGTAAATTGGATTTCCCCCAAACCAAAATTCAATTTCATGCTTAGCTTCTTCGGGAGTAGCGGAGGCATGCACAATATTATAAACAGCTCTTTTTTCTTTATTAGCAAGTGCAGGTGAGTCAGCAGAATAATCTCCCCTAATCGTGCCCATCTCCGCCTTAAAAGGCAGCGTGTTACCAGCAATTTTACGCACCATATCGATAGCATGAACACCTTGCACCACCATTTTAACCATCGGCGCAGAAGTTAAATAATCCAAAAGCCAAAGCCTTACTCTTTGGCCAATTTCAAGCGCATCATTAGTGCCAAGCTCCGCTTTAGGATCATAACCATATTTTTCATATGTGCTCAAAGTTTTATTGCCCATGCCAATAATCCATTCCTCGTCCTTAGGATAATGATTGTCCGCTTGCTCACGCGTAGCCTGAAACATTTCGAGCGCAACTATTTTCAGATCTCTTTGTTCTAGTCGTTTTATGGTTTCTCCAATAAGTCCTTTTCTTACCCCATCGGCCTTCACCATGAGAAACGTTCTTTCTTCTTTCGGATGCATAATTATTTATTAATTGAAAAAACTATTATAACCTGACTGCCCTGCCTGCGCACGCGGGGCAAGCAGGCCAAATTTATTTCGTTAAAACAATAGGTTTCTTTTCAGTTATTGCGATTGTATGCTCAAAGTGACAAGCTTTGGACCCATCATAAGTTTTGTAGGTGTAACCATCCGCATCTAAAAAAATCTTATCTGAACCTTGGGTAATCATAGGTTCAATCGCAATAACCATACCAGGAACTAAAACTTCACCTTCCCCTGGCCTACCTTCGTTTGGCACATAAGGATCTTCGTGGACCTTATAGCCTACCCCATGGCCAGCCAGTCCCTCGCATAAACCATAACCTAAGGGCCTTATATAAGCCTCAATTGCGTGGCTAATATCACCTATGTGGTTTCCTGCAGTCGCCGCTTTTATACCCCTATTTAAGGCCTCCTTGCAGTGTTTTACCATCTCCCTATCTTTCTTTTGGCTTTCGCCAACGACAACTGTGACTGCACTGTCAGTTATTAGACCTTTGTGAATTAATCCAAGATCAAGTGAGACCACATCACCGTCTTTTAAAATCCGTGAATTTTCATTAGGAATACCGTGCACAATTTCATCGTTTAAAGAAACACATAAACTGGCTGGGTAAGGTCTTTTTGCCCCGCGTGGAGTGTAACCCAAAAAAGCGGCCTTGTCTTCATTTTCTTCGATTAATCTTTTAGCAAAATCATCGAGTTCTTTGGTTGAAACACCAACCGCAACTTTTTTAGCTACTTCGGATAAAATAAAAGCGTGGCGTTTGCCGCCTTCTTTTAAGATCCCTATCTCTTCTTTATTTTTTATCTTTACCACCCCGTTAGATAGATAATTACATTCTTAGCTATTAAATCTGAATTTGTACCAACAATCATCTCGATCGGCTAACCCCATTATTATCTAATGGGGCCATCCAAGAGATTTCAAAACATCAGCGTGCACCTGTTCAATAGTTTGTTCACCATTTATAGCATGCAAATTATAGTGCTCGTTGACTTTGAAATACCCTATCCCAGGCATGGAGTCCTTGTCAAACCAATCTAGTCTCTTTTTATCTTTGGCCATATCTTTATCATCCGCCCTGCCCCTTTCCATCATTCTTGCCTCTGACCACTCCCGCGATACACTTATAAAAATCACTTCTGCTTTGCGGGAGTAAAAATCAAGCGCAGTTGTAAACGCCATTGCTTCTGGCAGAGATCTGGTAATTCCATCCAAAAATAAGTGCTCTCGCCCCTTCATTTTTTCTAACAAAATGTGGGCCCACATCCAGACAGCGATAAAGTCAGGCTGCCTTTCACCATTTTGATAAATAGTGTTAGAGAGTTTATTCGAATAATTTTCGCCTTTTATAAATTCCCGAAAGTTTGCACCAGTTTCCAGATAAAAAATTTCACCAGATGGATCCTTTTGTTTTAAGACTTTTTGCAAAAGCTCTGCCTGAGTACCCTTACCACAACCAGAGCGACCAATAAAAATAAAAGTTTGTGGTGACATCTAAAAATTATAACATTAAAACGCTTTAGCCCCCCAGCTCGTAAGCAGGGGGGCTATTTGAACAGCATTTCCTGCTGTGTAGCGACACCGTCCCACGGTGCCGCTTCGAGATCGGGGAAAAGTGAGTCTTGCGACATTTCCCAAATCGGTTTGAGGAGGTGCGCGAGAAGATCCAGCTGACCCTCTCCCGCACGATACGGTTTCTCCGACTCCTTTTCTTTAGGAGGTTTCCAGGCTACGCCGATGAGAGTCGGCAACGATGCTTGGAAAATGGACTTCTCCCAAAGTGGTATTCGGAAAAGACAGCCGGTTCCTCTTTTGAAGATCTCGATTTGATCTTCGCAGAGCTCGACTGGGCGCGATCTAGTTTCCACCAGAAGACGCTCCACCGCCCACCTCTGGCCGTCGAAGCGGAAGCTGAAGCGCTTAGGCCCTACTTGCCAGGCTCGACTCCAGTGGCAAACGATAAAGCCCAGTTCGTAGGGCTTGTACCGTCGTGAACCCACCAGCTCCGCGAGATGCTGGATCAGATCCCAAGACTGCGTCGTAGCCAGCCGCTGTGTTCGCAGAACCATGACCATCTTGGGCAGACCCCTAGCTTCTGGGGGCAGCTCGCTAATGATCACGTAGAGGCTCCGAAGCGCCACACAGGCTTCTCTTGCTGAAGTCCTGGTGTGAAGAGGCAATTCGGATCCAGTCCTAACTGCCCATCTGCGCTTCAAAAGATCCTCGACTTGGTCCCGGAAGTAAAGCCTCTCGGTGGAGAGATTGCGTTTCTCCACTTGATACTTCTGCCATGAAAGTTCAGCGAGAAGTTCCGGGTCCGAGAGTGTGAGAAGTTTGGGATAGTAATACTCTCTGACTTCTCGGGCATACTCTCTGTCCCGCCATTCCTGCCTCTCGGGAGAAATCGGCCTCGGCGCCGCCTTAAGCGGCGGGTGTGCTGTTGCCTGTATCGCTTGAAGGGGCGATACAGCCTTTCTTGCTGTTTTCGCCATCTTCGTCTCCTTAAATAACAACTCTATTTGAAATTTTATTAGAGCGGAAAAATAGTGTCAAAGAAAATTTTTTCTCTGACACTATTTTTAAATTTAGGCAAATAAATTAGTATTCCCGGATGGAAACCTGTGCATCAATCTTCTTAACCAAATCAATAACAACCGACACAACGATAAGAAGAGCTGTACCGCCAACCGAAACAGCAGTAATTCCAGTTAAACCTCGCATTATAAGAGGCAGGATTGCGATCAAACCAAGGAAAAGCGCACCTACTAAAGTTAGTCTAGTTAGAATACGGGAGATATGCTCGGAAGTAGATTTACCGGGTCTTACGCCAGGAATAAATGCACCATTTTTTTGTAAGTTGGTGGAGATTTGGTCTGGATCAAATGTAACTGCGGTGTAGAAATAAGTGAAAACAAAAACCAATAAGAAGTAAGCAATGCCATAAAACCATTGGTTAGCTAAAACATTTAAGACTACTGTCGAAACTGTTTTTATAATCGCGTGAGATGAGTTTTGCAAAAAGCGCAAAATCATCTGAGGAAAAAGTAAAATAGAAAGCGCAAAAATTATTGGAATAACGCCCGCTTGGTTAACGCGCAGTGGTAAATAAGTAGAAGTCCCGCCATAAACCCGATTGCCTCGAACTTGCTTGGCATACGTAACTGGAATTGGTCTTTCAGCTTCGGTTACAATTACTACTCCGACAATTACAACAAGTGCAACTGCAAGGAAAGCGAGGTAAACCGGAATTTGAGAAACATCAAAGGCGAACAGAACTTGGCCAGCTTCGGTTGGTAATGCCGCCACGATACCAGAGAAAATTATAAGAGAGACGCCATTACCAACCCCATATTCAGAGATAAGTTCGCCAATCCACATTAGAAGCATGGAACCAGCTGTAATAACCAGTAGATTGGTTACCAATGAAAACGGGGTTAAACCAATAAAGACTTGCTGGGTTTGTAAAATCTTTATAAAGCTAAACGCTTGAATTAAGGCAAGAGGCACAGCGAGCATTCGACTGTATTGCGCAAACTTAAGCCGTCCCGCTTCACCTTCTTCTTGATACATCTCCTTTAATCTAGGGGACATAATGGTCATAAGCTGCATGATAATTGAACTCGTGATGAATGGGCCTACGCCGAGCATAACGATAGAAAGCTGAGAGAGACCCCCGCCCGAGAAAATATTTAAAAGACCGAAGAACTCGTTACTTGAAAAAAATTGCGCGAGTCTGCCATGATCAACTCCTGGCACTGGAATAGCCGCCAAAACTCGGAATAAAACTAAAGCAAAAAGAGTAAACAAGATTCTTTTTCTTAGAATCTTATCCTCCAAAATTAATTTTAGTTTATTAAACATGTTACTTTATTGTACCACCCACTTTTTCGATCGCTTCCCGGGCTGAACCAGAAACAGCACATTGTTCAATATTTAATTTTTTGGAAAGTGTACCGCCCCCTAGGATTTTTACCTTGGAATAATTGGAGAGAATACCTTTTTCAAGAAGTGTGAGAGGAGAAACAACATCCCCCGCCTTAAATAGGCCCTCTAGATCACCCAGGTTAAGTATGTATGGTTTATCTTGAATTGAAGTATTCAAGTTTTTACCGCGGCCTCGGAGTTTTGGCATACGCTTTATGAAATCACGAATTTCTGGTCGTTTTTTGTGACCCGCTCGTGCATTTTGACCCTTAGTCCCTCGACCAGAAGTTTTGCCACGTTTAGAACCACGACCAATCAGTTTGGCTTTTTTATTGGGATGACTTCTTTTTAAATTATTCATTTGCATATTTTTATCTTGCTGGTTTTAACCGAGACAGAGCTTTAACCGCCGCCTTAGCATTGTTTATTTTATTTTTACTGCGAGAAAAGATTTTACTGCTAACTTCTTTTATACCTGCGAGTTCTAAAACAGTTCGAACTGATGAACCGGCCATGACCCCCTTACCTTTGGCAGTCATAATTTTTACTCGCGAACTAGAATATTTAGCTTCTACTTCATGCGGAATGGAAAAATTCTTGGTCATGTTTACCTTAATCATATTTTTGCGCGCATCTCGAGCCGCCTTATCAATTGCAATTGGCGTATCCCCCGCCTTACCTAACCCCACCCCAACCCGTCCCTTGTGATCGCCTATAACAACCGCCACCGAGAAAGCAAATCTACGACCGCCAGTAACCACCCGCGTTACACGTCGAATACTGATGATTTTTTGACTAAATTCGGAACCAACTCTT
>CAZQKP010000027.1:0-7622 GCA_964594005.1 uncultured Candidatus Saccharibacteria bacterium | reverse complement strand
CCATTTCAGTAGCAATGGATTTGCCTGAGGATTTATGTAAAAAAGGTTCTCTTTCGGATAAATACGGTGATCCTAATACCGAAGGTCGAGTTATGGCCATGGAATTTAGTAAATTTTATCTAGTTAATGTCTATACGCCCAATGCTAAAGACGATCTAACTCGTATCCCCCTTCGCTACAAAGGTTGGGATCCGTGTTTCCTCACATATGTTGAAAAACTTAATAAAAAGAAACCAGTAATTTTCTGCGGGGACTTAAATGTTGCTCATACGCCAGATGATTTAGCTAGACCAAAAGAGAATGAGGGTCTAAAAGGTTACACAAAAGAAGAAAGAGAAGGTTTAGATAAAGTAGTTAAGGCTGGATTCGTGGATACATTCAGAATGTTTACCAAAGGAAACGGACACTACACTTGGTGGAGTCACTTTGCTAATGCTCGAGCGAGAAATGTAGGTTGGAGAATCGATTATTTTTTTGTAAGCGACAAGTTAAAATCAAAAGTAAAAAAAGCAAAAATTCACTCAGATGTTTTAGGCTCGGATCACTGTCCTATAGAGCTAGAAATAGATACAAAATAGAGATATCCACAAGAATGTCCTTTACATATTTTTTTAAAGGACATAAAATATTTTCAGAGCTAGATTTTATGTCCGATATCTTTCGGACGGAGTTTCTGGTTTGGTTCTTTGAGTGATGTGTGTTTGTTAGTTTTTAAGCGGCCGCTTCATTGAAGACTTCCTGGTTAAGTATAGCCCGGAGATCAACATATCCTCACTTTATCTCTATTTTATTTTAATTTCGTGATATTGTGTCCGGCTATGTCTTTGCTGGGTGGCTCTTCTCCCCTTAAACTGCTCAACGATAAGTAGTTGTCTCGCACGACCATTTATTGTTGGGCAGTTTTTTATTATCTAATCATCCAACCCTGAAAATTTAGCTATTTTAAAGACATTGCACAGGAAATTAGCAATTAACGACGAAGATAAAATAAGCCTGAAGCACTGTTTGAGCGAAGCGAGTTTGCGGGAGGCTATGTATCAAGGAGATTAATTGCTTGATTTCCGAGCATAGTAAAATTCCAGCGGGAATTTATACGCGTCTTTAAAATAGCTAAATTTGTTTATTCCACCCAATGTCTTTTTCTTATTTTTTTTATTTCTTCCTCCTCTTTTTCTTCTCTTATTTCCTTGCCTTTATCTCCCAAGTCCTTGAGTTCACTTTCAGGCAGAATAACTAACTCCTTAGCCCTTTTTTCAAGGTATTCTGTCGTGTTTTTATCAGGATCTTCTAAAACCTCATCTAAAAGCGCATGGAGGGTGTTCCCTATTTTAGGTCCCGGGGCTGTTTCTGTAATTTCCATGAGTCTCTTGCCATCGATTTTAAGCATTCCAACTGATACCGGATCTCTCAGAGCTTCTTCAATCATGGCATGATACTTTCTTAGCCTATAAGGATCTTCCTTGGGTCTACCAGTGCCGATTCTATCTGATACTCGCAGATTCATGAGATCCCAAATATTTTCTTTACCTACATTAGCTATCATTCTACGAACGGCAGAGAGTGTAATTTGCTCGGTGTCTGAGAAAAACATATGCCATCTAACTAATGTAGTGACTCTTTCAACGATTTTAGTCGGGAATTTTAGATTCTGGAGTATTTTTTTGACCTTTTTAGCTCCTAAAACCTCGTGGCCATAAAAAGTCCAAGTATTTTGCTCTTTCCCCCACCTACGAGACTCCGGCTTAGAAATATCATGAAATAAAGCTGCTAAGCGGATTTCCAAGGGATATTCTTTAGTCGCAGAGTGCTGAACAGATCTAAGTAAGTGCTCCCAAACGTCATATGCATGAGCTCTATTTTGCTCGACACCAATTGTCTCTAGTAGTTCAGGTATGACAAAAGATAAAAGACCCAACTTTCTTAGTGTCTGTAAACCCTTCATTGGCTCTTTAGACATAATTATCTTTGTAAATTCGTCTCGAACTCTCTCTTTGGATATGTTTTGAAGTAAGTGGGCGTTTGTGAGGATGGCTTTTTCTGTATCCCCTTCTATTTCAAAGCTTAGCTCTGCAGAAAATCTAATTGCACGGAGTAATCTCAGACCATCCTCCTCAAATCTGGCTTCAGGATTGCCAACAGTTTTAATCACTTTATTTTTTATATCCTCCAACCCCCCGTATAGGTCAATCAGGTCCTTTTTTGAGACAGAGTAAGCCAAAGCATTCATTGTGAAGTCCCTTCTTTTAAGATCGTCTTCTAATTTTTTACCAAAGATTACTTTATCAGGATGTCTGTTATCCGAATAATCTGACTCAAGTCTGTAGGGTGTAACTTCTACTGTTTTGAATCTCTCATCGTCCGTTTCGTCATTTACTACCCCCACTGTCCCAAAGTCATTTTCATAAAATGTGTTGGTAAATAAGGATATAATTTGATCTGGAGGCGCATTGGTTGTTATGTCCCAGTCCTTTGGTTCTGTTTTTAAAATCAAATCTCTAACACATCCGCCTACTAAAAAAGCCTCGAATCCCCCATTTTCGAGTGTGTCTGTAACAGAATATATTTCTTTTGGAATAGAAAATTCTTGTTTCATTTCTTAAATTATTATACTATGAGGCTTGCTCTTATTGCGGGCATGGTTAAGTGGTATAACAGGTCCTTGCCAAGGACCAGTCGCGGTTTCGATTACCGCTGCCCGCACCAGTTTTTTGCGCATCCGCCAGGACTTGAACCCGGAATAATGCTTCCGAAGAGCATTGTGATATCCATTTCACCACGGATGCAATGAGTCAATACTAACAATATTGGTAGTTTTTGCCAAGATTTGAAAAACATTGTCTAAATTGTGGAAAAGTGGGGATAAAACTGTGGAAATGTGTATTAAAGACGTCTTTTATGTCTTTGTCTTATTAATTTCCAAGGGGACATATATTTCACGTGAAACAAGTTAAAATGTTATTTATGAAACATTTGATTTATGTTAGGTAATTTATGTAAAATTGTTTCATGATTAACCCAAAAGAACCTACAGAAAAACAGAAGATTGGTAGAATGGGGGAAGAATATGCATGTGAATACTTAAAATCCCTAGGTTTTAGCGTAACTCATAGGAATTATTTAAGAAAATGGGGAGAGCTAGATATTGTTTGTGAAAAAGGTACGAAGATCCATTTTATAGAAGTTAAGACAGTATCGAGGAATCTTTCTGGCAATGTTATTTATGAAACAAAAGATAATTATAGGCCAGAGGATAACATGCATCCATGGAAACTAAAGAGATTAAGCAGGGCAGTCCAGTCGTATTTATTAGAAAAAAATTTAGATGATGTAGACTGGCAGTTTGATGTTGTGACTGTGTACCTAGATTTAAATAAAGGACTTAGGCAGGCAGAGATAATAGAGGATGTTGTCCTTTAAAATTTCCTTGTGATTTCAAGGCTTCAATGCTAGACTTTTTTGGTAAATAATATCGGAGTGTAGTGTAACGGCTAACATTCCTGTTTTGGGGAGTTGATCTTTGAAAACTGCGTCGGAGTGTAGTGTAACGGCTAACATTCCTGTTTTGGGAACAGGCGACTCTGGGTTCGAATCCCAGCACTCCGACGGAGTTTTTAAAATCAATTCCAGAAGCATGTTATGCTTCTGTGGCTCCTCAGGAGAGGCGACTCTGGGTTCGAATCCCAGCACTCCGACAATATATGTCTAATATAAGTGAAGAAATTGAGGTTAAATTCCTTGATATTGACAAGGAATTAATCGAACAAAAATTAAAAGATATTGGTGCTAAAAAAATAGGCGATGTGTTTCTTCGGCACGTTTCTTTTGATTATCCTGATTTTAGATTAAACAAAGATAATAGCTGGATTCGTCTTAGAGATGAAGGAGATAAAATTGTTTTAGCATTTAAAAAAAGATTGGGAGTAACATCGCAAGATGGTAGTACAAATGATGAGGGCATGGAAGAAATTGAAATAGTTGTAGATAGCTATGAGGAAACAAAAAATTTTCTTTTAAAAGTTGGATTTATTGAAAAGCATGGTGAGGCGCAGAAAAAAAGATCGAAGTGGCAAAAGGGGAGTGTGACTTTCGATATTGATACCATTCCTGTTGTCCCAACCTATCTTGAAATTGAAGCAAAGAGTTGGGAGGAGATTGATTTGGCAATAAAAGAGTTGGAATTAAATCCTGAAGATAAAAAAATTTGTTCAGCGAACCAACTATATACTATGCACGGCATAAATGTTTTTGAATATAAGCAAATTAGTTTTGACGGATTGATTAAAAAATAAACGATGAAGGCTCCGGACGAATCCGAAGCCTCCGAAGAACTGCAAACTTCAATATTGGCCAAGCGCCAAGTTCTCGAACCGGGTGAACTCGCGGATGAAAGCGAGCTTAACTGTGCCGGTAGGGCCATTGCGTTGCTTCGCCACGATGATCTCGGCAACCCCCTGAGCATCGGTTGGGGCAGCATATCGCTCCGCATACATGTCCTCGCGGTAGATGAACAGGACGACATCCGCATCCTGCTCGAGAGCGCCCGATTCCCGCAAGTCTGAAAGATGCGGCCGGTGATCCGAGCGTGACTCCGGAGCTCTCGAGAGCTGGGAGAGTACGACGATCGGAACATTGAGTTCCTTCGCAAGCCCCTTTAGCGAACGCGAGATCGAGGCTAGTTCGAGTGTACGATTCTCGAATCTGCCTCGGCCTTGCATTAACTGAATGTAGTCGACGATGACCAGGTTCAGTCCGTGCTCGGCCGCGAGTCTGCGACACTTCGCGCGCATTTCCAAGACCCCAATTGCAGCCGAATCGTCTATGAAAATCTTGGCCCCGGAAAGCTCCCCGATTGCCATCGACAAGTGACCCCAATCCCGCTCGCCCAGAAATCCCCCGCGCAAACGATGAGAGTCAATACGCGCCCCAGCCGTGAGCATCCGGAGGAACAGCTGTTCCTTGGATGTCTCCAAACTGAAGATGCCCACGGTCATGTCGGTTTTGGTGCCGACGTGTTGAGCCATGTTTAAAACTAGGCTCGTCTTGCCCATTGATGGCCGGGCAGCCACGATGATGAGATCCGACGGCTGGAACCCGGACGTGAGCTCATCTAGGTCGGCGAACCCGGTTGGGACGCCGGTGATGAGCTCCTTGCGCGCGTGAAGTTTCTCGATTGTATCGAGACTACTCTGCGCCAAGTCATGCGTTGAGATGAAGCCGTCACGAACCTTGTCGTCCGCGATCGCGAATATTGCGTGCTCCGCTTGGTCGAGGATTACATCAGCTTCTTCCTCAGCTTCATAGGCGACTGACAGAATCTTGTTGGCCGAGAAGATGAGGTTGCGCAGAGTCGACTTTTCCTTGATGATCCGCGCATAGTGTTCTACGTTGGTTGAACGGGGGACACCGTCGACGAGCGCAGTGATGTAGGCGGGTCCGCCTACCTCCTCGAGATCGCCGGAGCGTCCCAGCTCATCTTTTAGTGTGACGAGATCGATGGGGTCGCCACGCTCAGAGAGTTTGACCATCTTGTCAAAGATACGGCGGTGGGCGTCTCGGAAGAAGTCGTCGGTGTCGATGACTTCCGTAGCGAGGCCAAAGGCCTCGTTGTGAAGCAGAATCGCACCGAGAACGGAACGTTCTGCTTCCAGGTTGTGGGGCAGAGGTCGTTCTGCGATGTTCATAAAGCCTTTCCGGGCAAAGCCCTATTTGGCGAATGCCAAACTCTAGGCCAGATACTATTCTTTTTAAGAGTGGTGTCAAACATGCTAATATAATTTTCAAAATGACTTTCATAAAAAATAAGGAGGATTTTAAATGTGAAAATTGTGGCTTTGAGGTAATTGGTTCAGGTTATACAAATCACTGCCCCAATTGTTTGTGGTCCAAGCATGTGGATATTTTCCCGGGGGATAGGGCAGAGGTTTGTGGGGGAATGATGGAACCAATAAAAGTTTCTAAAAAAGGCAAAGAATATGTGATTACACATAAATGTATTAAATGTGGCACAGAAAAAATAAACAAAGCAATTAAGGACGATAACTTTGATATGTTAGTACAAATTTCCGCAGAAAATTTTAAATGAAATTGCTGGGCGGCTTCATTTTTGCTAGCATGGTCCTATTGCGGGATTAGTTTAGTGGTAAAATGACAGTTTTCTCCCAGAAACAAGAAGCGTTAGCGACTATGTTTCTGCCGATCCCGTTAAATACAGAGGCAGTTCTGTAAGTAAATATTATGCGAGTATAGTTTAATGGCAGAATAACAGTTTTCCAAACTGTGGGCGGGAGTTCGATTCTCCCTACTCGCACCAAGCTTCTTGTTACGGGATCTTAAAAAATATTGTCGCTTTGCTCTGTATTTTTTGGGACAAACTGTAGTTACCGGTTCGATTCCGGTATCCCGCACTGACGAATTGAAAATGAGGAGGTACGGGATACCGGAGGATAGGGGTCGGGAAAGGAAGTCCTTTCCCGTGGAGGAAGGATTGGGAAAACCGTGGGTTTCCCAGTTCCGGTGATCCCGCTTCTTGACATGCCATTGTTCTGGGAATAGTGTGTTCATCATGCTAACTGCAACAAGCACCCCATTTCTGATTCTTTCGGATAGAGTAAGCCATCTTTATGATGCTTTCGGTTGGGCTGTAACATCTTTTTCTTTGACAGTTGGTGGAATCGGTATTTCTGTGGCTATTACAATAATTGTAATAAGCTACATTTTGAACCAAAATAATAAAAAAATGATAAGTGAGGAGTTGAGTATGTTTAAAAAAAATATGGATAGCTCGACTGTTAAAATTATTGATGAGAGGGCCCTTACTTTCGAATTGTTTGTAAAAGACCAGGTAGAGACAGTGCGTGATCAAATGGAAATACAAAAAAATAGAGTAGAAGCTGATGTAGCTAGGAGTTTTGCGATGCAATGTGAGGATAAAGGGCTTTACTCTACTGCTTTGGGTTGGTGGCTTTCCTCCGCAGTTTTATTCGATCTATTAAATGAAAGAGAATTATTGTTCAGTGCCTTAACTAGGTCAAAGTCTTGTATTGAAAATATTAAAAAAGAGGATACTGATCGAGCCACATTCACTGCTAGATTAAATATAAATATAGATTACTTGGCTAAACTTAAGCTTAATAATAGTATACAAGCCAAGATTCTTGAAGATCTGATTATTGATAAAGCTAAGGTTCTATAACTCAAAAAGCACCCTTCAATTAACTCAGGATGCTTTTTGGGAAGTGTAAGATACAAAACTATTTCACTGCCTCTTTTAGAGCCTTAGCTGCTCTGAATTTTGGAACCTTCATGGATGGAACAGAGATTGTCTCTCCTGTTCGAGGGTTTCGAGCTTGTCTTGCGGCTCTTGTCTTTGTTGAAAAGATGCCAAGACCTGCGATTGAAACTTCGCCACCATTTTTAAGTGTACTGACGATGGAACCAATCATTAAATCTACTACTTCTTCTGCTTGAACCTTTGTTCCGCCTAATTTTTCGTGAACTGCGTCTACGATTGATGCTTTGTTCATAATTATTAACTAATTCCTTATAAAAATTTCTTAATAAATTCTTTTTACGCTCGACCCTTTTCTATAAGGCTATTATATATCAAGGCTTTTTCAGCGCAA
>CAZQKP010000026.1:0-7714 GCA_964594005.1 uncultured Candidatus Saccharibacteria bacterium | reverse complement strand
TTCATAACCGAGTGATATGACATCAAGTATTTTACCCTCGTCTCTGTCACTGTCAACTCTTTCTGTGCCAACGGCTTCATCTCTTTTTGGATCATAGGTTTCACCTATTGGATTTATCACTTTGAGACCATGCTGAGACAGGATGCTATTTAGATGTGAGTGAATGTATTCTACTCCCCTGCGCCAATTTTGATCTACTTTCTCCCAAGCATCCTTATTTTTAAAGGCCGATTCGAAAGCGTCGAGAACTGGTAGAAGTTCTGAAATAATGTCTGCTTTGGCAAATTTAAGAAACTCTTGTTTAGCCTCGTCGTCTCTCTTGCGAGCATTTATAAAGTCAGCCTTATCTCTTTGCCAGGAGTCTAGGAGTTTACCATTTTTTTCCTCTAATTCTTTTATTTTGGCCTTTAGCTTGGCAATCCTTTGAGCATGGTCAGTGCCGGTGACTTCGGTGTTTTCTTCGAATACAACGTCATCGCCTGGGTCAGTATCTATTTCTTCTTCATTATTTAGATTTCCATTATCTTTATTGCTCATTGTTTTGACATATTATAACAAAAGTGGTTTGGGTCAGTTATTGACAGATTGTGTATATTATCATATTTTATTCACAGGAGGTTGCGTAATGATCGCTGACGAAGCAGTACGCGAAGTGACACACAGAGTCTTTTTCTCATTGCTGGGCGTCGGCTGTGCGGGGTTAGTAGTCGCCACCCTCATCATCTTGTCCAAGATCGAAAGTGCTCGCGACAGTGTGCTTAGAGCCATCTTTGAGTCTAACCCCGCTCACTCCAGACTCACAGATGCGGATCGCTGGATGAAATGGCGGAAGTTCCGGGAGGAAGTCCTTAAGACCTGACCGGAGGCAGAAGATGCCTCCGGTCTTCTGCGTTATTGATTATCGTTTACTCCAATTAGGTGCGCGAGAGTCCATCCAGGCTCTCGCTTCTGGGAAACCCACGGTTTTCCCAATCCTTCCTCCACAGGAAAACACCCAGTTTTCTTGACACCTTTCTGCTCCGAAATGGAGCAATTACCTCTTGCTCCATTTCGGAGCCTTCCTTGCTTTCTTCAACCCAAATTTGCGTCTTTCTTTTGCTCGAGGATCTCTTTTTAGGTAACCTTCTCTTTTTAAAGATTTTCGAAGTAAGCCATTATATTCAACAAGCGATCTGGCGATGCCGTGTCTTAGAGCTTCAGCCTGCGAGTGAACTCCGCCACCGGTTATTTTCACGGATACATTAAATTTATCATCAACTTGGACAAAAGGTTGATTTACCGTTTTTTGCATTTCCATTATTGGGAAATATGTTTCCAGGCTCTTACCATTTATAGTAAAGGTGTTCTTGCTACTTTTAGATACAGGAGTAATTCTAACTCTTGCGACAGATGTCTTTCTTCGTCCAACTCCCTCAATGTATTTTTCTGCTGTCGGCATATTGGAATTTATTTACTCGGTAATAATTAAATTTTTAATCATTTGGTGACGAAGTTTATTTTTTGGGAGCATGCCCCATACTGCAACTCTAAAAGCCTCCTTTGTACCCTTTTTTTCAATCACTTGGCTTAAATTTGGCTTTCGTAGGCCTCCAGGATAACCAGAATATCGGGCGTATGTCTCTTGAGCTTTCTTTTTTTCTGAAATCGATGCCTTGCTTGAATGTTTTACTTCCACCGTAACTTGAGGTGCGACATTGCGAGCAAAATCTTTTGTATTTTTGCCCATAAGCAAAACCGCCGCTTCTGTCGCTACTCGGCCAATCTTTTTATTTTGTGCGTCAATAGTATATTTCATGGTTATACAAATTCAATTACAGCCATTGGACTGCCGTCCGAAATTCTTTGGGGTAATTTAGTGATTCGGGTGTAGCCCCCAGCCCGATCAGAATATTTTGGAGAAATATCTTTTATAATTTTTTGCGCACCAATACTACCTACACTCGAAACCAAATTCCTTCTAGAAGCAATGGTCTCACTTCTGCCCACAGTAACAAGCTTCTCTACAAAAGGTCTCAATTCCTTTGCCTTAGCTTCAGTAGTCAAGATTTTACCTTTGGTAAGTAACGACAGCGCTAAAGACTTCATAAGTCCTGATCTTACCTTTCTAACCCTCCCGAATTTTCTGTGTGCTTTAGCGTGACGCATCGAAGTTTATTTAAGAGTTATGCCAAAGGTAGTTAAGACTTCTTTAATTTCAGAAAGACCTTTTGCGCCCAAACCATCGATTTCCAGAATGTCTTTCTCTTTCTTTCTGGCAAGGCCGCCAACTGTTCTAATGTTTGCATTAGAGAGGGCATTTAAAGTTCTAGCTGAGAGGTTTAGTGTTTCAATTCTTGTTTTAAGGGAATCCTCGTCCACTTCCTCTTTCATGGCTGGTACATCCTCTTTACCAGCAGGCATAAGAATTTCTTCTTCTTTAAAACCAACAATTGACTTAAGCTGACTTATCATTGTCTCAATCGACTTCTCTAGAGCCTCCTTTGGAGTAATGGTGCCGTCTGTCTCAATAAATATTTTTAGGCGGTTGAAATCAGTTCTATCTCCCACTCGCATATTTTCAACTTCATAGCTTACGCGACGAATTGGAGTAAAAATAGCATCTAGTGTAATTTGACCAATATCAACTCGATTTTTTTCCAAAACTTCCTTCGAAACAAAGCCTAAACCTTTTTCAACTGCGATTTCCATATCTAGTTCGGCATTTTTATCGGTCAAAGTAGCAATAGCTTGCTCAGGATTAAGGATTTTAACTCCAGCAGAGGTTTTTATATCTCCGGCGGTAACTTCCTTTGCGCCCTTAACTTTAAGAGATAGTGTCTGTGGTTCATCCCCTACCACAGAGAGTCTAATTTTCTTTAAATTAAGCAAAATTGTGATAGCATCTTCCTTAACACCCGGAATCACAGAAAACTCATGCTGGATACCTGAGATTTTTACCCCAGTTACTGCGGAACCAGGCAAAGACGACAAAATTATTCGCCTCAGCGAATTCCCAAGGGTGTGGCCATAACCAGGATATAGACCGTCAATCTCGTAGGATCCTGAGAAGTCCACTTCCGATACAATTTTTGGCTTGGATGGCAATACAATTGTATAGTCAGACATAAAAAATTATTGTTTAATTTTATCTAAAATAAGTTTGTAAATACTACACTAAAATACTAAAAGCTGCAAATATAAGCAGCCAGTAGTCAGTACCAAAAGGTTTGGTACTAGCCACCGGAAACTTATCGTGAGTAAAACTCAACCACCGTGTTTAAATCAAACATATTCTCTGTCTTGTTGTATGTTGGTGCACCAATTACTTCAGCTATCTTTTTATTGTGATCAATTTTGAGCCAGGATGGTAAATTAACTGCTCCCAATTTACCTTCTAGATCTTGGAACAGGCCCTTGGTTTGAGATCGAGGTGTAATTGAAACTTTATCACCAGATCTGAGCTGCATACTTGGAGTGTTGACTCTCCTGCCATTTACGGAAATATGTCCATGGGAGACCATCTGCCGAGCGCCTGATCTAGTCGGTGCAAAGCCAAGACGATAAACAACATTATCCAGTCTTTTTTCGAGGGAACTGTAAATTATTTCAACGGGGTTTAATACTTTCTTCGCTAGAGCACTTTTTATGTAGCCAGCGAATTGTCTCTCTGAAAGACCGTAGACATACCTAGCTTTTTGCTTTTCATTCATCTGAATACCGAATTCAGATTTAGGCTTCATGGATTGCCTCTTGCCTTTTTTCTCTAAATTAAGGGCGTATTTTTGAGTTTGAGTTTTCTCAAATACTGGAGCTCCTAATCTACGTGCTATTTTATACTTTGGTCCGGTAATCATATTTTTATACGCGTCTTGGTTTTTTTGGTTTTGGCCCATTGTGTGGCACTGGGGTCACATCCTGAATAGAATTAATACTTATTCCCTTGGAAATAAAACCCCTAATACTAGACTCTCGGCCAGAGCCTACTCCTTTTACCACAACAGCGACTTCCTTCATACCCATACTACTTGCTTTGGCCCCAACAATTTCCCCAACCTTTGCCGCAGCAAAAGGAGTGCCCTTCTTGGCTCCTTTAAAGCCAATTGAGCCTGAAGAAGAAGTCCCCAGAACATTGCCCTTGGTGTCGGTTAAAACAACCTTTGTGTTGTTGTATGTAGATTGAACATACAATGTCCCGACGTCGACTTTCTTTTTAGAAACACTTGGAGTAACAACTTTTGTTTCTCCCCCTCCTGTTCCTTCTGTGACTATACGTTTTTTTCCCATGATATTAATTATTTCTTCTCTGCAATCTTCCTACCAGTACCCATTGTCTTCTTAGCCCCTCTTTTAGTTCGTGCATTTGTCTTTGTGCGTTGACCTCTCGCCGGAAGATTCCTTGTGTGTCTTGTGCCGCGATAAGACTTGATATCTTTTAACCTCTTTATGTTACCTGCGACTTCTCGTTTTAAATCCCCCTCGATTTTGTAACTTTCGACAGCTTTTCTAATTGAATTTTCTTGTTCGACGGAGATCTCCTTTGGTCTTAGTCCGTAGGGTACTTTGGCTTTATCTAAAATCTTATGTGCTCGGGGACGACCAACACCATAAAGAGTGGTTAGACCAATCTCGATTCTCTTCTCTTCTGGTACGGTGATTCCTAAGATTCTCATGATTTTGTTATTTTATCCTTGTCTTTGTTTGTGTCTAGCATTAGCTTTGCAAACAACATAAACATAGCCCTTCCTGCGGACTATCTGACATTCCGAACATATTTTTTTTACGGATGATTTTACCTTCATGATTCAATACTAAAAACTAAACGCGCCTAACGATTCGACCCTTTCCCCCGTAGGGGTCTACCTCTACGATAACTTTATCCCCCACCAGAACTCTAATTCTGTGGAGTCTCATTTTACCAGAAAGATAAGTTAACATCTCCTCGCCGTTATCGCCACGTTTTACTTTAAAGAAAGTGTTGGGCAAGGCCTCCATAACCTGTGCAGAAATTTCCTCTGGTTTGTTTTGGCCTGGCATTTAGTTTATCCCAAATCTTGATTCTTTAAATAAATTTTGTACAAGCCAGATTCTAGCAAAAATATGCTTATTTCGTCAAGGTATTTAAGAGGGTCACTTTACTGGCATCTTTTGGTATGGTCTGGTTCCAAAAAGGATGGGTCTCTATCCAAGCCTCTTTAATACTTCCATAGGTACTTATAATTGATCTCGCATCACTTTTTGATAACCCCAGAAGGTCAGATTTAAGCTTATTTTCATCAAAAACCCATACAAAATTTACGTCACCCTTCAGGTTAAAATTAAGTGTGGTATCTGTAGCGGGATTAAATGTGGATGGCCCAAACTCAAGAGAGTCTAGGTTAGTGATTTTTACAATGTCGCTTGTTATATCGGGCAGTAATTTTGTAGCAATAGCTCTGGTCAGTGCTCCTTTGTCAATAATTATTCCCGTTGCCACCCCCCTCTTTTTAATTGTTGCTTGAGTTGAGCTGGCCCCCTCAACTACTTGAGTAGCTGGATCAAATTTGTATGATAGGCTAGTACTAAATAAGATAAAGTTATCTGGAATTTGAGATGAAATATCTTTCGCTAAAGAGGCTCTAAGCATTCCCTCTAAAGTATTGTTTGCAGAAGTTAAATCATCCTTAGTGACTACTTTTTGTAGTCCAACAAAACCACCGGTCATTTCTGTTTTTGATCTAGCATATATTTGTTTGTAACGTGGATCTCCTTGGAATCCAGGGATAGTAAAATCCTTGAGGCCCATATTATAAGTCGAACCCGGTTTATCTGCTTCAACCACCGCCTCAACACTACCTGGAGTCTTTTGGCCATTAACTAATGTTTGTCCAGGAATTGTAACTGGATTAATTAGCCGAAAAATAAAGCCGTCTGAAGTTTGAAATCTGGTTGTAGCAACTAATTTTTGAGATGCCGAACCAAAGTTGTTATAAATAATAATAGTGCCTTGTGCTTTTCTAGAAACATGCTCTTCACTTTGGGCGAGAACTGTAGTTTCTAGATCTTTGGAAGTGGTCACCAATTGAAAACCTAAAGTATTACCGCTTGCATCTTTTTTGGCACTGAAAGTATCATTAAGTGTAGACATTTCTTGTTTTGGAGTAAGTTTAATTTGGGCGCTCTTAAAAAAAGCAGATAATCCAAAAAGTCCAGCTACAATGAGTACTGCAACTGATCCGTAAAGCCAAGATTTTCCTGGCTTTTTCAAGCTTTCGTATTCAAAATTATATTCTGGCGGAACTGATGGGGGTGGAATTTTTCCACTTACCTCTCTAGGAGGCATGCCCTCTGAAGTGTTTTTGGTATCTTTTGCGGGAATTTTTTCAGATATTTTAAGGTTCCTTATGGATTTCTTTGGCGGGATTACATCTTGAACTACGTTTCTTTTCATTAGAATTTCAATTATTTAACTATTCTATTACACATTATTTAAAATGCAAAGTAAAATTGTTATTTAAGTTGTTTATTACAAAAAATAGTACCAATTTCAGTAAATTCATCTTTCTTTACAAATGGGGCATAGTCACAATAATTAGCCAGGGATTCGGAATCAACTTTCACAATATTCATATTTTTTCGGAAATTTGAGGTAGAGTCAGTCTTGGCGAGCTTAAGAAATTGCATATAAATACCAGAAACATCATTGTCAGCTGTGAGGTAAACTAGATTAGGTAAAAGCATTTTCTCGGAGAGTTCCATTGGGGCATTTTCAAAGTAAATAGACCACTCCTTTTCCACATTAAAAAATACCTTATCAACTTTGGATCTAAGATCTTCATTTATTTTTTCATCATTGTAAAGATGTAGGGTAGAGAGAGCCACCTCCATACTTGATCCCAAGTCTTTTGCTATTTGTCTTAAAATAAAATTCCTGCCCGATGGAAAGGAGATTGATTTAGATATAGAGTCATCAATAACTAAAGTCAAATCAGTCACGTCTGCACTTACATCCATCAAAACAAAGTTAGAGTTTCCAGGAAAAATGTCACGGACGGTTGAAAATGAAACTAAGGGGAACGTGTGAATCAAGATCTTATCCCTGGGCATATTTATATGTTTCAAAATAGTGGAAACCAAAATGTCCTTGACCCTGTCCTCTATAACAGAAAGATATAAAAAAGAGCTGAGACTTTTAGTTCTTTGACCGATCATCCTATCCAGGGTATAACCGTTTATCTTGGCATGAACAATGCTTTTTTCGATTATTGTGAAGTTGCCTCCCCCACTACCCAGTAGCTCCTTTTTAAAAATCTCTTCCTCTTTTTTCAAAACATCATTGATGAATTCTTCCGATATAATAAACGGCTTGTCTTTTGACAATTCTAGATTTTTTGTTTTTAAGGCAAACCAAGGGGAAGAGACTGTTACTAATACAGTTTCAATTTTTTTTATTTTAGCTTTTTTCAGACCATCTTTAATTGTCTTCGATAGAACTTCGTCAATCAAAGCTGGCAGGTCCTGCACAAGTCTAGTCGGGTCAGGACTCTCAAATATATCGAAGGGGGCTCTCACGTTATGTAATATTTTGGGCTTTACCCCAGATTCTGCCAATGCACACGCCACTGTTCCATTACCCACATCAAGGACAAGAAAAAAGTGGTTCTTTTGAGAGACGGAAAAAAACATACAACTATTTTAACACAGCTTTTATTCGCCTTACCCCAGCCGAGACGGCTTCCTCTTTTATAATCTTAAACTT
>CAZQKP010000025.1:0-8225 GCA_964594005.1 uncultured Candidatus Saccharibacteria bacterium | reverse complement strand
GCGGCTACAGCGTCGAGGCATCAAACGCAGTGAAGAAATTCTGACCCCGTGTAAGACGGAGCCTCGTGCTTCGCGGCACGGGGTTTTCCTATTTAAAAATTATAGTCAGTACCCCACACACTTTGTCCTTATCAATACCTTAACCTTTCCTCTTATATACGATATATCGTATATAATATATTTATGCCACACATATCAAACAAAAAATTAAAGGATGAAGATTTTAAAAAAATATATGATCGGTTAATATCGCTTTTTGATACAGCCGGCGCGAATCGTCGGAGTGATGCATTGCTCATGGAATTTCTGACCGAGACAGAAAAGATTATGTTTGCCAAGCGATTAGCTGCTTTAGCATTACTTTCCGAAGGAGTCTCAAGACCGTATATTTCCTACATTTTGTTCCTAAGTCCTTCTACCGTTGATCGAATAGCGATTAAACATGAAGTTGGCTTATATCCTTACACCTCAAACATCTTAGGAAAAAATAAAAAAGTAATTTATGAAACTCTTGAAAATTTGATCAGTGAAAGTCTTTCTAAACGAGCAGGCAAAAAAAGATTAGCTTGGATTGATGAGATCGAACGAAGACACAAAAGAAAATTATTGAGAGATTAAAATTGTCTAATATACGATATATCGTATATTAGACTTAAAAATCATTCTATATTTGTAGTCAATTCTTTCTACACTAATTGATAGTCCAAAGCTCTTCTTTCTAAATCCGCACCCACAACTTTAAATTTCACCGAATCACCCAGAGTAAATTTTTTGGCAGTTTTTTCACCCTTTATCGTGTAATTTTTTTCATCCAGGGTCCAAAAGTCATCACCGAGGTCTCGCAACTTAACCATACCTTCGCATTTGGTTTCTTTCTCTTCAATGTAGATGCCCCAATCCGTTACACCCATGATCGTGCCTTCAAAAGATTGCCCGATATGCTCGGACATATACTCGACTTGTTTATATTTTATACTGGCGCGTTCAGCATCAGAGGCTTTTTTTTCAAGCTCGGAAGAAGCCAGGCAGAGACTCTCAAATCTTTGATACTCATCTTTTTCTATTTTGCCACCCTTAAGTTCTCTTTCTAAAAATCTATGCACCAAAAGATCAGGATAACGGCGAATGGGGGAGGTAAAGTGAGTATAATATTTAAAAGCCAAACCGAAGTGCCCAATATTGCGAGTAGAATAAACTGCTTTGGCCATACTGCGAATAGCGGCGGTTTTTATAAGCTCCTCGTTGGGTGAACCCTCGACTTCTTCTAGTAAATTATTTATGTCTTGAGAAGTTACCTCACCATCTTTATTATTTAATTCATAACCCAGAGCTTTCAAAAATATAGCCAAGTCTTGAATTCTCTCGCGATCCGGTTTGTCGTGAATTCTATAAACTGACTGCCAGCCTTTTTTGGCAATATTTTGGTTTTGAGACATGAAAATAAACTTGGCCACGGATCTATTTGCAAGAAGCATGTATTCTTCAACTAATTTATGGGTTTCTAATCTCTGTTTTCTGTAAACACTTATCGGTTTGCCATCTTTGTCTAAAACAAATTTGACTTCTTCAGTTTCAAAATTAATTGCCCCGCTGTGATATTTGGCCACCTCTAATTTCTTGGCAATTTCATTTAATTTACGAAGTTCTTTCTGAAATGGACCGTCCATTTTGCCGTCTATAACTAACTGAGCATCCTCATACGTAAACCTACGATCAGAATGAATCACAGTTCTACCAAACCATTCGTTTAAAACTTTGCCTTCCTCGTTTAGTTTAAAAATGGCAGAAAAAGTGAATTTGTCCTCTTCAGGGTTCAATGAACACAAGTCATTGGATAAGATTTCTGGCAACATCGGGATTGTTCTATCCACCAAATAAACAGAAAGACCTCTTTTTTCGGCTTCCTTATCTAAATCAGTACCAGGAGTTACAAAGTGGGATACATCCGCGATGTGTACACCAATTTCATATTCACCACCCCCTAAATCTTGAAAAGAAATAGCGTCATCAAAATCTTTCGCGTCAGCGGGATCAATTGTCATAGTTATAATTTCCCGCATATCTTTGCGTTTCTCTACTTCCTCCTGGAAACTTTTTTTATATTCAGTTTTTATTTTGTGTGCTTCCCTTTCAACTAATTCTGGAAATTCCACTCGAAAGCCGCGTTCTAAAACAATAGCTTCCATTTCAGTATTATTTTCCCCTTTTTTACCAATTACTTTTATTACCTCACCCCGCAAATTATCCCAGTCCAAAATTTTGACTAGAACCTTATCTCCAATCGCGGCTTTTTCTTTGGCCCCCAAAAAAATATCTACGTATAGTCTTTTATCATCCGGTAAAACATATTTATTGCCGTCATGTTCCTCGACTTCACCCACAAATTCATCTCGGGCGCGTTCTACGATTTTTACCACTTTACCCTGCCTGCGATTCTTTATCTTCTCACCAGTTAAAACGACCTCGACCTTATCGCCTGGGAGAGATTTATTTAAATTAGCTGGCTGGATTTCGATAACAGCCTCTTTGATTATCTTACCTTGGGCATCTGATACATTAAAAAAACCAACACCTTTGGTGTTCACACTAATAGGTCCAATAAATTTTTCTACTTTTTTCATTTCCACCACAATAGCATAAAAATCTCTTGATATGAATTTTTAAAATTTGTAAAATAATAAAGGAGGTGAACCGAAGTGCGATTGGTAAGTGCCCTACAGCCCAGCCACATTCAACGTGCTCTCACTCATGGCTCGATTCTCGAGCAAGCCTTGATCGGCAAGATCATACGCAAGGAGCGTCTTCGCCCTCACGAACGTGAGGCGGTGACACTCCAACTCAGAGGATCGAACCTTAAAGAGGGGGAGGACTTCAGCTGGGAGATGTAAGGAATGGGTCGCGGCGCAAGTCGCGGCCTATCTCGTTTTAGGTTTACATTTAGAACTATTTTTGTTAGCATACGAGCCATGTTAAAAATAAGACTTCAGCGAGTTGGACGAGTTCACGAGCCTTCTTACAGGCTTGTTTTAACGCAGTCGCAGAATTCAACTAAAAGTGGCAGATTTATAGAAATACTTGGTAACTATGACTCTCGCAAGGGTGAAAAATCAGAATTTAAAACTGATCGTATTAATTATTGGATAGGGAAAGGTGCGCAGATTTCTACCACAGTTCACAATCTTTTGATCGATAAAAAAGTATTATCTGGTAAAAAAGTAAATGCTTTGCCAAAAAAGAAACCAATTAAAAACGACCAGCCTGATATGCCTGCGCAGGCAGAGGCTGAACCTGCTCCTGGTGTAGTAGAAGCACAACCTACTAGCGAAACTCCTCCAGAAGAAGCTCAAGCGGAATCTCCCGAAGAAGTAGCAGAACCAACAGCGTAAGATTGACTTTTTGACTTTTATTTATTACAATATTGTTGTTTTCTTTTTACCATTAACAGTAACGGAATATGGAGTCTGATGTAAAATTTCTTGAATTCGTTGTGAAAGCTTTGGTGGAGCATCCTGAAGATGTAAAGATAAATAGGACCGTGGATGAGATGGGTGTGCTTATGTCGCTTGATGTGAATAAAGATGACATGGGTAAGATTATCGGTCGGGAAGGCAATACCGCTAAGGCTATCCGAACTCTTTTACGGGTAGTAGGCATGAAAAATAATGCTCGGGTTAATCTGAAGATTAACGAACCAGCTGGAATGGAGGCTCAAAAACCCAGTGCTTCCAAATCACTCGACGAGGCAATGAATGATTTGAAACTATAAACAAAAGATCCGCCCCGGCGGATTTTTTGTTTGAGTTGAAAATTTAATAATTTGTGTTAAGGTGTTGCCAGGGAGGCGTCATGCGATCACGATATCCACCGTGGATGCTGACAGCTGCTTGTGTTCTCCTGGCTGCAATTTTCGGTATTCCGCTGGGCATGATTTTTCGGGCCTGCAATGAGGCTCATGCGCCCGAAAAGCAGTCGAGAACGAGCTATGCTGTGGAGGCCCGACGATAAGTTGGGCCTCAAAAATTTTATGAATTTCCACATAATCACATTATTTCCAAAAGCTTTTGACTCATATTTAAATGAGTCTATTATTGCGCGGGCGATTGGTAATAAACCCCGACGCCAGAAGGGATCGGGGTCCCGACCGAAAGCGTCGGGAAAAATAAAAGTAAATTTTTATAATCCCAGAGATTATACCGAAGATAAGCACAAGAGGGTGGATCAGAAACCATATAGTGGTGGTCCGGGGATGGTTATTCAAGCATTGCCAACAATAAAAGCAGTTGAAAAAGCTATAGCGAAAGCAAAGAAAAATAAGCAGGCCAAAATAAAAATTGTTTTCTTTTCACCAGGGGGCAAACAATTTACAACTGAATATGCTAAAAAAGTTTCTAAATTTACAGATTTAATTTTAATCTGCGGACGCTATGAGGGGATAGATGCCCGTCTCAAAAAAGTTTTTAAAACCGAAGATATTACAATAGGTCCTTACGTCTTAACTGGTGGGGAGTTACCAGCTATGATTTTTCTCGATTCTGTTTCTAGGCAGGTAAAAGGAGTTTTGGGCAATTTCTCATCTCTCGAAGAGTCTCGTGTTTCTAGCCACGATGTTTACACAAGACCAGAAGTTTTCATGTATAAAGGTAAGAAATATAGAGTACCCAAGGTCCTACTTTCCGGGGATCATAAAAAAATTGACGAGTGGAAATTGGGCAATAAATAATCTTGTTGAGAAATAAATAATCCTTTTCTCCTCGTATTTCTCGAAGAGTACGGATATTTTTCTACTGAAAAATTCCTCGTGCTCGCGCCGTCGCGCTCCCAAGTCTCTTCTCAAAACACGAGTCAATAGGATTATTTATTTGGCTCACTTTTACTTCATGAATTTTCATGTATGATGTTAGGGTATGAAAATTATTGAGGTTAAGGGTGTTTCTAAAAAATTCGGAGATTTTACCGCAGTAGATAACATTACATTTGATGTAGACTCAGGTAAGACTTTTGCTTTCCTGGGACCTAATGGTGCAGGTAAAACAACGAGTATAAAAATGCTTACCACTCTCCTTCATCCTACTTCTGGTTCTATAAAATTAAATAGTTTCAATGTAGTTACCGAGCCGGATCAAACCAGGCATTCTTTCGGTATAGTTTTTCAAGATCCGTCGCTCGATATTGAACTTACTGCTTATGAAAACATGCAATTCCATGCTGTTTTATATGGTATGAAAAAATCTGTGTATGAGCCGCGCATAAAAGAGCTCATGGAATTAGTGGAGCTATGGGACAGACGTGATTCTTTGGTCAAAGATTATTCCGGCGGAATGAAAAGGCGACTCGAGATTGCTCGCGGTCTTTTACATCACCCTAAGGTTTTATTTTTGGATGAACCGACTCTAGGTCTTGATCCGCAAACCAGAAATCATATCTGGGATTACATTAAAAATCTAAATAAAAAAGAAGGTTTAACAGTTTTCTTTACGACCCACTATATGGATGAGGCCGATAAAGTTGCGGACGTGATTTCTATTATTGATCACGGCAAAATAATCTCTTCTGGCACACCAGAAGAATTAAAGAAAAGAACAAACGCAGCCTCTCTTGAAGATGCTTTCCTTAGCTTAACAGGTCATACGGTACGCGAGGAAGCGGGTAATGCTAAGGATCAGATGAGGCAAGCCCGCCAGATGTGGACAGGCAGAGGGCGGTAGGAAATGAATCCCGTTAGAAATTATTTAGTTAAAAAATTAGACATGTGTTGTAGAATCGAACAAATCATTATGAATCGCACAAATTATAAGTTAACTACGGAAATGCTATGCATTTCCTATTTCTAACGGGATGAACGCAATATATATACTTTGGTTAAGACAACTAAAAAGATACATTCGCTCCAGGCAGAGAATTTTTGCGTCTTTGGCCCAACCACTTTTATTTTTGTTTGCTTTTGGTTACGGCTTCGGTTCAATTTTTGCCAAAGCGGGTGGGGGGAATTATATAAATTTTTTAGCACCGGGAATCATCGCCATGTCCGTAATGTTCACCGCGGTCTTTTCCGGCATTGAAATAATTTGGGACAAGCAGTTTGGTTTTTTGAAAGAGACTTTGGTTGCGCCGGTTTCGCGATTTAACATAATGCTCGGTAAAACGATCGGAGGAGCAACGGTTGCTTTTATTCAGGGCATAATTGTTTTAATTATTACTTTTTTTGTAGGATTTCACCCTGGTTTTTGGAGTATAATTTTAGCTTCCATTTTCATGTTTTTGTTAGCTCTACTTTTTACTGCATTTGGAACTGCGATTGCCTCGCGTTTGGATGATATGCAAAGTTTTCCTCTCATTATTAACTTTATAGTTATGCCACTTTTTTTCCTTTCCGGCTCAATCTTTCCAGTTCAAGGTTTGCCCACTGTTTTTGAATATATTGTTAAACTAAATCCTCTAACCTATGCGATTGATGGTATCCGTGGTTCTCTAGGCGTGGCGCACACCTTCTCTCTCTACAATGATTTTATTGTAATTGTCGTAATTACGTTGTTTTGTGTTTGGGTGGGGGCTCATTTCTTCAAAAAAATTGAGGCTTAACTAAGTCACTGTTACAATAAGCAGATGTTGCAACATGAGGCTCTCGATATTTTAAAAATGGGTAAAAATGTTTTTTTGACCGGGCCAGCGGGAAGCGGCAAGACTTTTGTTTTAAATTCTTACATTCAATATTTAAAATCGCATGCAGTGGATGTGGCGGTGACGGCTTCAACGGGAATTGCCGCAACTCATTTAGGCGGCATGACGATTCATTCTTGGTCTGGCTTAGGTATAAGAGGTGAACTTACTGATTACGACATTGAGAATTTATTAGAGAAACACTATTTATATAAAAGATTTGAAAAAACCAAAGTTTTAGTTATAGATGAAATTTCCATGCTCGATTCCCGTCGCTTGGATATGATCGAGTGGATATGCCGCGCGATGAAACGAAACGACGCACCTTTTGGTGGCATGCAAGTTATTTTATGTGGCGATTTTTTTCAGTTGCCACCGATTAATCGGGATACCGGCTGGGACCAATCAGCTCAAGTTGATTTTGTCTACAAATCCGAAAGCTGGGAGAGAAGCAAGTTTGTCATCTGCTATCTGTCCGAACAACATCGTCAAAAAGATAACACTTATTTAAACATCTTAAATCAAATTAGAAGTAATTCTGTCTCAGAGAGAACAATTGAACTTTTAAAAAGTAGATTTAATCAGGACCCCACCTCTTCGGCGGGCGAGTCAACTAGGCTTTATACTCACAATATTGATGTAGATGAAGTAAATAAAAGACATCTTGGACTTTTGCGCGGTAATTCCAAGAATTACCAAATGACTTGGAAAGGTTCCAAAAATTTAGCCGCGACACTTATAAAAAGCTGTCTGTCGCCAGAGGATCTGGAGCTTAAGGTTGGCGCACGAGTTATGTTTACTAAAAATAATATAGATGCTGGTTATGTTAATGGCACCTTAGGTGAAGTTAGAGAATTTAATTCCTTTGGCGATCCAATTGTGGAAACTCATAATCGCATGACTATTCAAGTCTCACCTCAATCATGGAAAATTGAAGAAGATGGCAAAGTCAAGGCTGAAATAATGCAATTGCCACTTCGTCTCGCTTGGGCGATTACAGTTCACAAAAGCCAGGGCATGTCACTTGATGCCATGGAAGTTGATTTATCCAAGTCTTTTGTGCGCGGCATGGGCTACGTGGCCTTATCTCGTGTGAGATCTCTGGAAGGAATGAAGCTTTTAGGTTTTAATGAGACCGCGCTTTTGGTAGATGAGGAAGTTTTAAGGAAGGATAAAGAATTCAGGGAAGAATCTGTTGATTCTGTAAATGATTTAAATGAAATGACTAAGCAAGAGATAAAAGAAATCCAAGATAAATTTCTAAAATCAATTGAGCCTGCCGAAAAAGTCTTGATCAAGAAAAAAGAAAAAGAATTAAAAAAATCAACACATGAGATTACTCGAGATCTACTAGAGAACGAAATGCCTCTAGAAGAAATTGCACGCAAGAGGGGAGTAAAAGCTGAAACAATAATTTCACATATTGAAGATCTGATTTTAGAAGGTGATTGCCCAGATATAACTTATTTAAAAAGGGAATTGAGACGCACTGAAATGGATGAAATAATTTCTGCGTTTGAAAAAGTTGGCACAACCACACTTTCGCCGGTCTACAACATGCTTTCTAA
>CAZQKP010000024.1:0-8359 GCA_964594005.1 uncultured Candidatus Saccharibacteria bacterium | reverse complement strand
TTTTGTCGCTAAAAAATACACTGTAGAGGTGGAGGAAAAATAAAGGATGGGTGGCTGAGTGGTCTAAAGCAACGGTCTTGAAAACCGTCACCGGGGCAACCTGGTCGTGAGTTCGAATCTCACCCCATCCGCAGGATAAAAAATGCGAAGCATTTTTTGAGATTCGAAAGACGGAGCGGTTTACAGTTTCAACAGAAACTGTCGCGAGTCCGGGTAGGGAAAATTTTTGAGCGACGGCGAAAAAATTATTCCTGACCGAATCTCATTATTTTTAAATATTTCCCATAAAGTTAGATAGAAAACATGATATATTTACCTCAATGAAAAACCTGAAAATATTGGCAGAGCCAACCCCAATTGAGATACAACTCGATAGAACCACCTTGATTGTAATCGACATGCAAAAGGATTTTCTTTACCAAGGGGGTTATGGCGAGTCTTTGGGAAACGATGTGACAATTTTACAAAGAACAATTAAACCAATTCAAAAATTACTTCAAGTAGCCAGAGAAAAAGGTTTGTTCATTATACACACCAGAGAAGGACATCTCCCGGATTTAAGTGATTGCCCACAGACAAAACTGCTAAGGTGGCCAGAAGGAAAAAGAATTGGAGATGTTGGACCAATGGGTCGTATTTTAATAAGAGGCGAGGAAGGGCACTCAATTATTAACGAAGTTGCACCCTTATCAAATGAGGTGGTTATCGATAAACCAGGGAAAATGCTTTTTATAAAACTGAACTTGATTTGATATTAAGAAAAAAGGAAATTGTTAATTTAATAATAACAGGTGTAACTACAGACGTGTGCTGCTCCACGACAGTATCGGGGGCAAATGACCATGGATATAATGCAATTGTTCTGGAAGACTGTATGGCCTCCTATGATGATAAAAGACACTATGCGGCGTTAGATATAATAAAAGCGCAAGGCGGTATATTTGGTTGGGTCACAAACTCCAAATATGTTCTGGAAGAACTAGAGAAAGTTTCCTAGAATATCGCAAGTCCCGATAGCAGATCTTCACTTGGTTCACAATTTTTTAGTATAATAATTCCGGAGGGCATACCATGCCACAGAGATTGAACTATGAGAAAGCCGCAGCGACCATGACACGCGCAAAACTTTTTAGGTGGGTCTGGGAGAGGAGGATCTCAAACAAAGTGAGAAAGGCAAGATCGAGGCGCCGTGCTGCTGAAAAGTGGAACAGGGCACTAGGTCCTGGAGAGGAGGACAAACGACGATCAGTCCCAACCATCGCCAGAATCACCGTCATGACCTGGAGTGGTAAACCTCTGCCTCTAGACGCAAAGGTTCAACGAGAAATGATGAGGAGAATGATCGCGGCCAATTACGATTTCAAATCATTCGAGGCATTTAAGAATGGCCGCGCAGAGAAGCGAGTCATAGTCAGCCTCATCTAACTCCGTACACTCGGAGAGCCGCCGGTGAAATTCACGCCGGCGGTTTGCCATATAATTTTCATTTTTTTGTTATTATGAAAATGAAACTTTTTGATCTAAAATTCGTATATAAGATATGAAACAAGTCACTCTTGGAGTAATCGCTGTGGTAATTCTTGCAAGCCTGGGATTTCAGGTTTATTGGGATATTTATCAAAAAGAAGAGTTAAATAGTAAAGTCTTAACTCTCCAAAAAGAGATAAGTAATCTCGAGACTTCTACCATGTCCCTGGCTTCATCCTCCAGAAGCTTTGCGGCGGCAATTTCTGCACAAGAATTAGCCAAGCGTGAGCAAGTAGTACAAAAATCCCAAGATCAGCTACTAACTTCGGCAGTTGCCAAAACTGCTCCAGCGGTAGTCTCAATTATAATTTCGCAGTACGCACCTCAATGTGAAGTCACTTATGTGAATCCGTTTGGGGATGATCCCTCGCTTCCCGATCCAGGTATAAGGATTCCAGTCTGCAAACAAAACGGCACTAAACTTGAAAAAGTTGGAGCCGGGACTGGAATTATCTTTACTCATGACGGTTATATTTTGACCAACAAACATGTAATTTTTGACACAAATGCGGAATACACAGTACTGCTTTCGGATGGCAGTCAAAAAATAGCCAGAGTTATTTATCGCGATCCCAATAATGACATCGCGATTGTAAAAATTGACGGCAATTTTAAAACAATTGGTATAATTGGCGACTCCTCTGCCTTAAAATTGGGGCAAACTGTAGCGGCAATTGGTAATGCTCTCGGTGAATACAACAATTCAGTTTCGGTAGGTATAGTTTCTGGCCTAAATAGAAGCATCACCGCCATAAGTGAAAACGGTGGACCAGAAAATTTATCTAATATTATTCAAACTGATGCGGCAATTAATCCCGGGAACTCCGGCGGACCGCTTATTGATTTAAACGGGAATATTGTAGGCGTAAATGTAGCCACGGTACAAGGCGGTAGCAATATTAGTTTTTCAATTCCAATTAATTCTGTAAAACAAACCCTGTCTAACTACAAATGATTCGTTTCTAAGCCATGGATAAAAAGTCTGTAATCGTCTTTAAAAAACTTTAGTACAAAGTGATAAACACCAAAAGCAATGAAGTAAGCGGAAAAAACATCGATCGTATAGTGGAGATGGCCTAAAATAACTCCAATCGCTTCTATTACAGAAATCCCAATAAAAATATACCTAAGTGCTTTATTATCCCAAAAAATTAGACTCAAGAGAAAAGGTAGGCCGGTATGCCCCGAGAAAAATAGATCCGAACCAGTGGTCACATATTTAAAATGAGAAAAATCGCTATGAATGCGATTGGGAAGCGGAGCTAGGTGAGTCATAATTACAAAAGCTGATCGAACAAAATAAAAAACAGTTATACTTTTTACCACAAACGGAATGACTTTTGGCTCCCAAACACAAAGCAAAACAATAAACGCAACCAGAAATGCAACTCCCTCACTTACAATAAAGTCAGTATTTATGACAGGCAGATTATCCAGGAGAATATCTGTCGTGTAATTCCCAGCATCGCTCGCGGCAAGATGAACCGCCCAATAGTTAACTACCCCTACTAGTAAAAGAAGTACGAGAGCAATAATGACAGACCTAACAAAAGACCTGTTTGACCAGTATTTTTTGTTATTAATTGCGAGGGCTTTCATTCCCCTGAGTATATAATTTCTGGAAAGCTTCGTACACTTCCCTAACAGTTATTTTATTTATAAAGCTTTTCGTCGTTTTAAAAAACATTTGCCCTACTCCTCTGCCATTTGTTTTATCTAAAATAATGTCTTGATCATTTTCCGGCCAGTAAATATGCGGTCCCGGACCTAAGATAGTTATACTTCTTAAATTTACAAAGTGCGCGATATTTCTAGGTCCACTATCTATGCCAATAAAAAAGTCTGCACGGCTTAAAAGCAGAACAGTTTCCAATAGATTTGTTTTGTTTATAGCCGATTCAACTTCAAAACTAATATTCGATTTTATGTAGTCAAAGTTAGACAGATCGTCTTTGCCACCTACAAATATAAACCTAAATTTATCAAACGAGTTTATTTCTTTTATTAGTTCTAGCCAGTTAGTTTTATCCCAGCGCTTCATGGGCCATGGTGTAAATGTGTGAATTATTATTTTTTTCTCTTCACCTTTAAAATATTCGGCTGTATTTAGAAACTCGTAATCTTTTTGAGTAATGTTTAGCATTTGCTTAAAGTCTTGGGTTGGTTCTATTCCATTTGATAAAAACTCTAGATTTAATTTTTTCCAAGTTTTAGGATACTTGCCCAGAATAATTGACCAAATTAAATGAAAAGTGTAGTCTATTTTTTTAAAATAAATAGTTTTTATTTCTCCTTTGGCCGATCTTAAGCTATTGTAAATGCTCCTGCTTATTCGCAAAACTATTATTTTTTCATAGTCTCCAAAGTCACACTCTGAATTAAAATCTTCATTCTCACGCTTGTAAACCGAAGCCCCCGTATAAACGTGTTTTACGCCCCCAATCCTTTCTGCCAATATTCTAGTAGGTGTGGTAACTAACAAATCCACTTCTTTGGCTGGATTATTTTGAATAAATGAAAAAATAGCTGGAATTGAAGCTACAAATTCGCCGATAAGGCAAGGCACTACGATTATTATTTTGTTGTTATTTAAATTACTTTTCTTTCTATATTTGATCTCCAATAAAAACTCTAGATATAACTCCTGCCATAAACTAAAATACTCTGAATTAAATTTTTTCATTTGACTAAAAGCTTTCTCAGCCGAAAATTTTGCATAATCCACTCACCGAGCGAAACTGTCCTAAAAATATCCAGCCACATTGAAATTTCAGATCTAACCCCTTTAATGAAATCACCTTTTTGCCACTTCATATCATTTTTAACATTGGACAATAAGACACTCTTTATCCTAAGATTGTTTTTTATAAAAATTCTATTCAAGAAAGGCTCGAGACCATAGCTTTTTAGATGGGACAGTCCTTCGAGGTGAGGTAAAACTACACCCTTTGGGAAAATTCTTTCGCCAGACTCAAGATCTACTCCGATTGTTTTCATCCACCCTGGTGTATTCTCTCTCATACTTATGACGACATCGGAAAAACCTGAATTAATTGGCTCTATCATCGATTTAATATTTGCAAAGTTTAAACCCTTTAAATCTGCATCTAAAAGAAAAATGAAATCCCCGGTTGAATTAAGTATACCCCTAGCAACTGTTTTGCTTTTGCCTAAATTTTTATCGTTTTTTATTAGCCTAACTTCGCCAAAACTCTCCACGATTTTGGCTGTGTCATCACTCGAACCATCATCGACAACAATTATCTCGTGCATGCCCTGGTTAACCACTGATTTTAAAGTATTGGCGATAGAGAGACTCTCGTTACGAGCAGGAATAATGCAAGAAATTTTTTTATTCATAAATTAGCCTCCTTTTCAATATTTGTAACTTTATTTCTAGCAAACCTAATTAAGTATATAAATATAAAGATTACTACTAGAACTGCAAGGCCGAAGTAAAACCATTCAATATATTTATTAGCAGTACCGTAGAGAGAACCGAGGCGGTCCCCAATAAACATCAGGGCTCCGTATTGAAATAAAGTAATGGGAAAAGTAATCCTAAAAAATTTTTTAAAGGGCATCTTGGTCATACCAGCAGTAATTAAAAATGGCAAAGCCATACCGTAAGCCAATTTGCCAAAAAACATAGTTTTTACTGGGTGCTCTTCCCAAAGTCTTCTAACTGCCGGAAAGTGATTGGAGAAGAACTCTGATTTGGATAAATATCTCTTGGCTACTTTAGTTCCATTTCCGTAAAAACCAATTAAGTAAAACATACTATCCGGGATAAGATCACCGAGAATCATTACAAAGTAAGCCGGCCAGAAACTAAAAAGACCAGTACTAACTAAAAATCCAACAACAAGGGCAACCACCGGGCCCTCAAATGTAGCTAAGGGGAAAATTATGGGATATTTATAAACCGAGAGGAGAGAAATAAGCGTGCTATTTTGCATCTGACAATTTTAACATAATAGTGTTAAAATTATTTATATGATTTCAAGTATGAATTTAAAACAATATTCAGTTCTTTTATCTCGCATCGCACTATTTTTAATCTATTTTTGGTTTGGCCTACTTAAAGTAATTGGCGAGTCCCCCGCAAGTGAAATGGTGAACCACTTACTTTTAAAAACTATGCCATTTTTTCCATTTAATTCCTTCATCGTTTTATTCGGCCTCTTTGAAATGGTTATTGGCATACTTTTTGTGATCCCTGGCAAAGAAAGATGGGCTCTTATTTTGTTTGCCATACATATGGTTACAACTATTTTGCCTCTCTTTGTCATGGCTGAAGTATGGAGTAAATTTCTGGTTCCAACTTTGGAAGGCCAGTACATTGTAAAAAATATTGCTTTAATCGCTTGCGCTTTAACGATTTGGTCAAGTGTTGAGATTAAACCTTTTAGGATATGAGAAAACTTTCTTGGGAAACAGCCGAATACTACCACACCGAAAAAACCGCTGATTGGTACTGGATTGTTGCCATCGTGACAATCACTGTCGCGATTGTATCTATAATTTTGAATGATTTAATTTTTGCAATTTTAATAATTGTTTCGTCTTTTATCTTATCTTTATTTGCAGCCAGACGACCGAATCTAATGAAGGTGGAGCTAGATGATAATGGTATAACTTTTGGCAAAACAAATTATCCTTATTCCTACTTGGAATCTTTTTGGGTTGAAACTCGAGAGATCCATCCCAAAATTTTGGTTAAATCCAAAAAAATGCTGATGCATCTAATCGCTATTTTTATAGAAGAAGTTCCCCCAGAGGAAGTTAGAGAATTCTTAAAGCAGCACTTGCCCGAAGAGGAGCATCATGAGCCATTCCTAGAAAAACTTCTTATTTATCTAGGATTTTGATTTTCTTTCTGTAATAAATATTTGGTATTCCCTCAACTGGTTCTCGCATGTACTCTATATAACCATTCTTTTCGTATAATTTCTGAGCTGGTTCCTGAACAACAGCAGTGTTAAGTTCTAGGTCAACAAATCCCAGCTCTACCGCTCGATCTTCTATCTTATCTAAGATTTTTTGGCCATATCCTTTTCGCTGAAAATCAGGGTCAATTCTAATCTTAACGATTTCTGCTGATGTGGCAGATAACTTCTTCAAACCACCGCAGGCAACTATTTTTCCATTTAAAACCCCAACAAAGAAATCTCCCCCGGGTTTAACATATAGCTCTTCAATACGTTTAAAATTAGCATCCTCACCAGGAAGATGAGCCCCAGTATTATCTACCGCACGAAGATGCAATTTAAAAACAACATCCTCGTCGGACTTAATATACCTCCTAATCTCAAAGATTCCATTTCCCATAATTTAAAAATTGGTTTCGATTTCGTGTGCTCCCGGCAGGAATCTTTCCTTACAGGAACTGTACACCTTTTCTGTTTTTGCTCCAATACTTCCGCAAAAACTATCAAAGGTTTTCGATCCCTGACAAAACAGTCTCCCAGACTGTTTTTTCGAGAGAGTAAATTTGTGACCAAATTTTGTGCTCCCGGCAGGAATCGAACCCACATTACAACCTCCGCAAGGTTGCGTCCTATCCATTGAACGACGAGAGCATGTAGAAATTATACCTTAATCAAAAACCACGCATTGGTGGGTTTTGATTATCCTAACTTCTTTAGCATTTTTACCAATCTAGATTTTTTTCGAGCTGCTGTATTTAATTTAAGCAAACCGGTTTTTACTGATTTATCCAAAATCTTCTGTACATTTTTCATTTGTTCCTTAGCTTCTTTAATCTTCTTTTCCGAGACTAATTTTTTAAATTGCTTTACTGTTTTGTTTACAAGATCTTTTTTTACGACATTAAATTCCCGCTTATTAAAAGAGGATCTTAAAGCTTTTTTGGCAGATGTGGTAATTGGCATGGCTTCGATACTATACCATAGCTCGTATTTTGTAAATAGAGTATGATGAGGCTATGATTGGCTATCTTAGGGGAAAAATAATAAACACAGATCTTAAATCAGTTGTTTTAGACGTATCAGGAGTTGGTTACAAAATTTACACAAACACGAGCTCACTTTCTACCAGCAAGGAAGCTGAATTTTGGACCTATCTCGCGGTCAAAGAAAACGCTTTGGATTTATATGGATTTCTCAAAAAAGAAGAACTAGATTTCTTTGAATTACTTTTGTCTGTTTCCGGGATTGGCCCGAAATCTGCTATGGCAATTTTATCGATTGCCTCCCTTCCCAATTTGCGCAAAGCGATCGCAACTGGCGATACTGGCCACTTAACCAAGGTCTCTGGTATTGGCAAGAAAAATGCAGAGAAAATTGTTTTGGAGTTAAAGGATAAAATCAAGGATCTCTCTGGCGAAATGCACTCACTTTCTGGTGATATCGATGCTCTGGAAGCCTTAAAATCCCTGGGCTATAGCGAGCAGGAATCTAGAGAGGCGCTCAAAAAAGTTACAGAGATTAAGGACACCGGCGAAAAAGTCAAGAAAGCTCTGAAACTATTGTCGTAATGAACACTTTAATTTTGAGCGACTTCGCAGACTTTCAATTCGGATTAAGACGAGATGCGTCAGTCCGAAGCACTGTTTGAGCGAAGCGAGTTTGCGAAAGGTGAGAAGTGATAACATCACTTCGCAAGACCTTGAGCACTTCTGTGCGAAAGGTATACTGTTCCTGTAAGGAAAAGCATCGAGGATATAATCCGATGAAAGTCGAGGACTTAGCGAAAAATAAAGTGTGAAGTTTTATGCCAGAACTACCTGAAGTTGAAAGCTTGCGCCGAGGATTAAAAAAATTTGTTCTCGGGCAAAAAATAAAAGAAGTTTGGGTGGGCAAACCCAAGC
>CAZQKP010000023.1:5875-8605 GCA_964594005.1 uncultured Candidatus Saccharibacteria bacterium | reverse complement strand
ACAAAATTCGGATCCTTACCTTTATAAATTGGTAAGAAATTTTGGCCGCCAGAACTATCTGACTCGATCAAGTATATTGCATTATCAATCGTGAAAATAACTAGATCGTTTCGGTTTTTATAAAAATCAACATTTTTAATAATCGTGTCTGGCTGAATTACCCGATGAGTAAGGGAGCCACTTTGAGTTACGATGGCGTTGTCTTCGACCCACATAAAAGTAGATTGATCGCTCGAATATAGCGGCTTCTCTCTAGTCGGCAATTCATTTTTTAAAACCAGACTTTTAATTTTTATATAATCTTTGTCTTCTGAAGTAATAACTTCACCGGATGTATTGGAAGGAATAAAAACTGGATTTAAAGTTATGTTGCCTGAGCTTGGAATTGTTATGTCTTTTTTCCATGGGAAGTAGCCGTCTTTGGAAACAATGATTGTGTGGCTGGTAGGTGTTAGTTTGACATCTAAAGTTTGATTATCGGTTGCAGAAGAAAGTTTTTGAGAATTATCTATAAAAACTGATGTATCTGCGTAGGGTAAAACCAGGGCTAAGGAACCGATCTTGCCAATCTTCAAGCCACTAGTGATGCGGTAACCTTTAAAATAGAGTGTGACAGAAATAAGTAAAAGTAGAATTAAAAAAACTACCCAAAAATAAAGTTTTTTATTTATTTTTGCAATATTATCCATCCCGTTAGAAATAGGAGATCATTTATTTGAATACATCTCCAAGCTTAAATTGTTAAACGCACCTCTCCGTGGTAATATGGATCTCCGATATTTCTAACGGGATCCAATCCCTATTATATCGAATAAGCAAAGGAATAAATATTGACTTTATTACAAAATTCACTTTTAAATGGCTCTCTTTTCGAGAAAATTAGGAATAGATTTGGGTACCGCGAACATACTCGTTTTTGTGCCAGGTCGCGGGGTTGTTTTAAATGAACCATCAGTGGTTGCTGTTTCCGAAGAAGATAATCGTATCGTGGCGATTGGTCTTGATGCTAAGGAAATGATTGGTCGTACACCGGAAGCGATTATTGCGTATCGTCCGATGAAGGATGGAGTAATCGCGGACTATAGGGTGACAGAGGCGATGCTACGCCACTATATTGATAAATCTTTAGGCCGATGGAGTTTTATAAAACCAGAAGTTTTAGTTTCTGTCCCCGCTGGAGTAACTTCCACTGAACGTCGCGCGGTGATTGAGGCAGCTATTCGAGCGGGTGCCAAAAATGCATATGTGGTTAAAGAACCAATTCTAGCAGCGATTGGCGCGGGTATTCCAATTCATGAAGCCGTGGGACATATGATTGTAGATATTGGAGGCGGTACGACTGACGTGGCAGTAATTTCACTTGCAGGTATTGTCGCTTCCACTTCGGTTAAGTGTGCTGGTAATAAATTAGATTTGGCAATTGCAGACTATATTAAAAAAACTTTTAATCTCGCGATAGGGGATAAGATGGCGGAAGACATAAAAATAAAAATCGGCTCCGCTATTCCACTCGATGAAGAACTTTCAATGATGGTCAAGGGTCGTGATTTTGTAACGGGGCTTCCGCGCAGTGTGGAAATAAAAACAAATGAAATTGTAAAAGCGATAAGCAAGGACTTGCGCGAGATGATTAAAGCAATAAAGGATGTCTTACAGGAAACACCGCCAGAATTATCGAGCGATATTATTGATCAAGGTATTATCATGACCGGCGGCACATCTCAATTACGTAATATGCCTGAGCTGGTTTTTAGGCGTACGGGCGTAAAAGCTGTTCTTGCTAAAGACCCACTATATTGTGTAGTAAAAGGCACCGGCATTGCTCTGGAACATTTAGATACATATAAAAAATCAGTAATCACCAAACGCTAGTCTTAATATTTTATTTCTGCTTAAATATTGTGAGAGGCGAACATGTATACACTTGAGTGCAGTGGTCGCTTGTATGGTGAGTTCGAGTTTTGGAATGGGGCAGCTGTATTCGCCCAAGAAAGAAGGTGGATTCTGGGTGAATTCGATTTTCTCTACCACCCGAGTTGCAACTACAAACCGGGAACTGTGGCTGCGGTCAAGAGAATCGAGAAAGGCACGCCAGTTCTCGACAAACTCGAATTCCCGTACGCCCCGGAGGCTTCAGCGCTATTTTAGCTGAAGCCTCGTTGCTTTTATTGAAAATTTTATTTTTTTGTGTAATGTAATGGATGGAGGCTCTCATGTACCACGAAAACATCCGGGTAGTCTTCCGATCGGACGACGGCACTTCTCTTGTGAATGTCTTTGACAAGTGGTCTCACCCGCCGCGAGTCGGAGAGGAGGCAACCGTCGTGATTGCCGGTCTCAAATGGCCGGTCGTAATCGAACGGGAGCTCGACCCGGGGGAGTACGACGAGGAGGAGGATCACCCCCGTCGGACTTTCATCTGCAGTAACAAGGGCTTTCGTCTCGACGCCACGCTTCTCGAAAGCGCTCAGCGTGAAGGCTGGAGGCCAGCTCTTCAATCCGCCGATGATGAGAGTGAACAGAGGTTCCAGGCTGGCCGCTAGGCCAGCCTGATCTGTTATAATTTAATTATGGATCCCGTTAGAAATATCGGAGATTCAATGTTACCAAGGTCAGATAAATTTATTCATTAAATAAGGAGTCGTATAGAAATGTATGATCTCCCATTTCTAACGGGATGGACGAACTATTTAAATCAAACTCTTTTCATCATGCTTATTTTTTAATAGG
>CAZQKP010000023.1:4235-5775 GCA_964594005.1 uncultured Candidatus Saccharibacteria bacterium | reverse complement strand
ACACATTTCTTTTTTATTTCCCCCCAGGATCTACTACTGCCAACCTTACGGTCCAGGATGCATGTGATTTTAGTTGAGAGTGAAGCTAAGGAAATCGAATCGATTTTAAGATTGAAAATACCTAAACGTCTTGAAATAGTTAAAGAAATCACCGAAGCTATTTCGGACGAAGAAAAAACCAAGCAAGATGCCATTTCACTTTTAAATCAAATCGAGACCGAGTTACACAGTGAAGGTACGGTAGAGTCTTTTAATTCTTTAAGGATTTGCGAGCTGACCCGAGCCTCACTTTATGATCGGGGAGCGCCAATTAAAATGATTCTTGAGAATTTGATGCTTTCAATATAAATTCACTATTGATGGTATAATATTAGAATTAAAATTAAATTTAAATTATGGGTATAGACTCTCCAAATAGTAATTCTATAGATGAACCAAAAAAAGACGGTCTATCTGAAAAAGTAAAAAAGGGCAGTAAAAAACTAGCCCATGCAATGATGCTCACTTCTGCCTTGTCTGCGGCAGGACCTGCCGTTAAAAACGTAGAGGCTCAGAGTACACAGAGGCCAAATGTTGAGCAAAAAGACGAAGAAAAAATTAATGAAACTAATTTAACAGAATTAAGTAATTGGTCTACGCCACTTCTTAAATCAATTAAAGCTGATCTGCCCAAGATAAAATCATCGGAAGATGCTAATGAATTAGCAGTAGATATAATGAGTATTCATTATAAGTATACAGAGATAAGCCTAGAGCACGTATATGATTTTACTGAAGATGACTTTAAATTATTGGCAAAGAATATCCATGAGGCGAGAGAAATACTTGTGCAACTAAACATGAGATACCCTATCAAAGCATATGACAAACGAGTTGAAGATTTAGATAAGTTTATCGTTTACATTGATCATCAAAACACTTATGCTGCCAAGAAACAAAGAGAACGTGGAAAGGCTATGGAAGAAATGCTAAAGAAAAAAGGTTAATTATGGCGTACAACTTTAACTCTTTAAAACAAGCAGTCAAAGAAACAGAGGAATGGCTCAGAAAAGAATTTACAGGCATTAGGACTGGGCGAGCAAATCCTGCACTTTTAGATATGGTTAAGGTTGAGGCTTATGGAGCGCAAATGCCCATAAACCAACTAGCTAACATTTCAGTTGAAGATCCGAGAGTTTTGCGTATCGCTGTTTGGGACAATACTCAAACCAAAGCAATTGAAAAGGGGATTCTCGCCTCCAATTTGGGTGTTTCCGCCGCAGTGGATGAAAAAGGTATAAGAGTTATTTTCCCGGAGCTTACTTCAGATCGTCGAGCGTCTTTTATTAAACTGGCTAAGCAAAAACTGGAAGAAGCCAAGATAAAAGTTAGAAATGATCGGGAAAAAATAATAAAAGATATCGAAAATAAAAATAAAGAAGGGAGTGTTTCAGATGATGATAAATTCAGATTAAAGAATGAGCTTCAAAAAATTGTAGATGATTGTCATAAAGTCCTAGATGATCTTTTCTCTAAAAAAGAAAAAGAAATAAGCGAGTAG
>CAZQKP010000023.1:1795-4135 GCA_964594005.1 uncultured Candidatus Saccharibacteria bacterium | reverse complement strand
GAATTTGGGCATTTTATTGTGGCCAAAAAATCTGGTATCCGAGTGGATGAATTTGGTCTTGGCTTTCCGCCGAAGTTGTTTTCGAGAAAATATAGTGAAACAACATATAGTATAAACGCCATACCTTTTGGGGGATTTGTGAAAATTTTTGGGGAAGATCCAGAAAATGATGAAATACAAAATATTGATGAACTAAATAAAAAAAGAAGTTTTTATTTCAAACCCAGATGGATTCAAGTTCTGGTTCTGATTGCCGGTGTTACTTTCAACGTAATTTTTGCATGGCTATTAATTTCCCTTGGTTTTATGATCGGTTTACCCTCTTCGGTGGATCATCCCGGATTAGGGCAAGTAACAGGTAGTCATACAACTATTACAGAAGTTTTACCCAACTCTCCAGCTGAAAAAGCGGGTCTTGCACCGGGCGATTTTTTGGAATCGATTACAACTTCCAACAATAAATTAGAAGGAGATAAATTAAATCACGAAACGGTTGAGTCTATAATTTCAAGTAGTTCAAGTAATTTGGATGTTGTTTATAAGCGCGGCTTTGATACCAAGGAGGTTATAATTGAGCCAAATAATTCTATTATTCCAGGTAAAAAAGCAATAGGTATTGCTATGGATGAGGTCGGGATACTTAAAGTTTCACTTTTTCCAGCACTTTATAATGGGGCAATAGTAACTTGGAATTTACTTCAAGCAACGACAGTAGGAATTTTAAATTTTATTTACCGAATCTTTATTTTTAAATCTGATTTTTCACAAGTCAGTGGTCCCATCGGAATTGTGAATGTTGTGGGTCAAGCTAGTGCTCTCGGTTTTGTTTACCTTCTCTCTCTAACAGCACTTATCTCAATTAACTTAGCAATCATAAATTTACTACCGTTTCCGGCGCTAGATGGGGGCAGAATTCTTTTTGTTTTAATTGAAAAAATTCGAGGTAAAGCACTGCCCGCGAAGTTTGTTCGATACGTTAATATGATCGGCTTCGCCCTGCTTATTGTCCTAATGATTTTTGTGACCATTCACGATATCTGGAAATTATAATTTTGCCCAAAATATCCTTTTAATATAAGATTTAACAATGGCAGAAAACGATTTTTCGGAAAAAGCAATAACTCCTCGCGAAAAAGATTACTCACAGTGGTATCTCGATATAATTTCTGCGGCTGACTTAGCAGAATACGGCCCAGTACGTGGCACAATGGTTATGAAGCCATATGGTTATGCTATTTGGGAAAACACTCAAAAATGGTTAGATGCTGAATTTAAAAAGAAGGGTGTTCAAAATGCGTATTTCCCGCTTTTTATTCCAGAAAAACTATTAAAAAGAGAAGAAAGTCATGTGGAAGGTTTTGCGCCGGAGGTGGCGGTTGTAACCCATGCAGGAGGAGCTAAATTGGAAGAGCCTTTGGTGGTGAGGCCGACATCTGAGACCGTGATGTATGATGTTTTTTCAAACTGGATTCATTCTTATCGAGATTTACCCCTTTTAATCAATCAATGGGCCAATGTGGTGAGATGGGAGATGAGACCTCGTCTTTTTTTGCGTACTACAGAATTTTTGTGGCAAGAAGGTCACACCGTTCATGCAACCGAACAGGGGGCTGATGATTTCGCGCGACAAATGTTAGAGGTTTATCATGACTTTGCTGAAAATATTTTGGCAATTCCTGTAATCCCAGGTAAAAAATCCGAGTCAGAAAAGTTTGCAGGGGCGCTACATACGTATACTTTGGAGGCCATGATGCAAGATGGTAAAGCTTTACAATTCTGTACCTCACATAATCTAGGTCAAAATTTCGCAAAAGTTTTTGAGGTTAAGTTCCTGGACGAAAATAATCAAAACCAGTATGGCTGGCAAACAAGTTGGGGACTAAGCACGCGTTCAATCGGTGGTCTTATAATGACTCATAGTGATGATAAGGGGTTGGTTTTACCTCCAAATATAGCTTCAATTCAAGCAATAATCACTACAATTATTCCTAGTCCAAATGAGGCCGAGAGAGTAAATTCTAAAGCTGAAGAGATTAACCAAGTTCTTCTTAACGCGGGTATAAAATCAAAAACGGATGTGCGGGAAATGAGACCTGGTGAAAAATATTATGAGTGGGAGAAAAAGGGCGTGCCAATCCGGGTTGAGCTGGGGCCAAAAGATATAGAAAAAAATTCTGCTGTATTGGTCAGGCGGGATACAGGAGAGAAGACCTCAGTTTCACTTGATGATATTACAGGTGAGGTTAAGAATTTACTTTCTAATATTCAATCTAATCTATATGCTCGTGCTGCGGAGTATAAACAGGACAAAACTAAGGTAGTCGATACTTGGGATGATTT
>CAZQKP010000023.1:0-1695 GCA_964594005.1 uncultured Candidatus Saccharibacteria bacterium | reverse complement strand
CTGCCTTACCTGGTCCACTCGTCGTCTTCCTCATACCACGTGTCGCGGTCTGAGTAATCCTCGACGAGCCTCCGTTCGAATTCTTCCTCGACGGAGTGATCGATCGACTCCAAATCTTTCTGGAGTTGCCATGCCTGTCGATCGGACATCTCACCAGAAACAATCAGCGCCGCATTGAAGTCTCCTTCTTCTGGCGGATTACCTCCAGTGATCCTTTCAAGCGCACAGCGATAGCACGACTCACTGTCTTTTCTTTGCGACTCAAACTTCTTTCCACAGGTCTTGCAGGCGGAATTAAACATGAGCTGCCTCCTTTAGAAACTAAAGGAGTTCTGACCGCTTTTTTAAGGGCAAAGGTCAGCTGCTCTGCGTGATCCTGATAGCCCAACAGATCACAGCACCTTTCCGAATTATAGCCCATAGTACTCATTATGTCAAGCTAAGTTTGTGTTATCTCAAAAAATGATGTTACTATAGGCAAAATGATAAAAAGTTTTGAACAATTTAAGAGATTAATGTCGAATGATATTGGCATTGATCTGGGCACAGCCAATACTTTGGTATACCTTCATGGCAAAGGGATTGTCATAAACGAACCTTCGGTTGTTGCCATAAATCAAAAAACGGGTCGGGTTGTCGCCGTTGGTAAAGATGCGAAGCAAATGCTTGGGCGAACTCCAGGGCACATTGTGGCGGTCAGGCCTTTGGTTGATGGGGTCATTTCTGATTTTGAAGTAACAGAGGAGATGATCACTTATCTTTTAAATAAAGCCCAAAAAGATACGAGAAAACTTCTTGGTCCACGAGTGGTGGTGGGTGTGCCATCGGGCATTACTAATGTTGAGACGCGCGCGGTTCGAGATGCAACTAAAAATGCGGGCGCAAGCGAAGTTTTTATTGTGGAGGAGCCAATGGCATCAGCAATCGGTATGAGGCTGCCTATCATGGAACCAGTGGGGAATATGGTTATTGATATTGGCGGGGGAACATCGGATATTGCAGTTATTTCTTTGGGTGGTGTGGTTCGCTCAAAAAATTTGCGCATTGCAGGAGATAAATTTAATAACGACATCATTTCATATATTCGCTCCGAATTTAAAATTTTAATTGGTGAAAAAACTGCAGAAAATATAAAAATTTCTATAGGTTCAATTTTACCGGCGGATGCACCCCTGGAGGCTTCCATAAAAGGTCGTGATCTTATTTCCGGGCTTCCGAGGGAAGTGATTGTGACTGATTCAGATATTCGGGAAGCCCTTTCTAATTCCATCGATACTTTAATTGATGGGGTAAAAGAAGTTTTAGAAACCACACCGCCGGAAGTCTTGTCTGATGTCATGCAGAGAGGCATTTATTTGGCTGGGGGCGGCGCACTCATCGGGGGTTTAGCAGAACTTATTTCGGAATTCACAAAAATGCCAGTTCATATTGCGCCGGATCCACTAACTGCTGTTTGTCGCGGCACAGGGATAATTTTAGAAAATATGGAGCAATATAAAGATGTTTTAATAACTAATGATGAAGAGCTACCACCTAAAAAGTAAACCCAATAGGGAATTACCCAAAAAACTAGTGGTTGTTGTAATTGTTTTTTTAATTTTTTCTTTTTTTCTTTATTTCACCCCAAATCTCACAAGGTCTGTTGGAGTAACACTAGCCAAACCCATCTGGTACGGCAGTTCTTTTGTTAAAAAT
>CAZQKP010000022.1:0-9222 GCA_964594005.1 uncultured Candidatus Saccharibacteria bacterium | reverse complement strand
TGTTGGAGTAACACTAGCCAAACCCATCTGGTACGGCAGTTCTTTTGTTAAAAATCTTTTTTCAAATACAACAAAATTCTTGGGACTGCGGGGAAACTTAGTTTCTCAAAATAATTCTCTGCTCGACCAGGTTAATTCGCTAAAGTTAAAGCAAGCAGATTATGATCTATTAGTTAAAGAGAACGACGAATTAAAAACTGAACTTGGCCGGCCAGAAGCCAGCACTAAGATTTTAGCTGCAGTACTTTCTAAACCTCCCACTTCGCCCTTCGATACATTTGTTATTGATATTGGTTCAAGCCGAGGTATAACTTTAGACCAGAAAGTATATCTAGATGGCAATATTATTATCGGCAAGATAAAGAGCACAACAGGGAATACATCGTTGGTTGAATTATTCTCGAGCCCTAAAGTTTCGGAAGAAGCAAATCTTTCGCGAACTGGCGCGTCATTTGTCTTGCAAGGCCATGGAGGTGCAAATTACACCTTAGAAGTACCTAAAGAAGCGGATATTTTGTGGGGTGATGTTTTTACTTATCCTGATCTCAATTCTTCAATTATTGGTAGTGTTTATTACATTGACACTAGCTCTCAGAGCTCATTTAAGACTATTTATATAAGAATGCCCGGTAATATTTTTAATACGAAGTATGTTTTTGTTGAAAGAACTTGAGTTTGACTGTCTAAGAATACTATAGTATAATCAGAGAAGGAGGCTCAAGTCATGAGCAAAATTGGCAAGTTGTTTGGCCCCGAAGCTGACCTGCTATTCATCTTTATCGCACTCCAGATACCAGCTTTTGCGTTGGGTGTTTGGAACCTCACGTTCGTTCACGGAGGCAACATGGCGACAAAGGCGTCGATTGGCGGGTTGGATGTCGCCGCCGCGGCCGTCGTGTGGCGTGCACTCGGTGGGAAGGCACGAGTAGCTATCGTGTCACTTCTCACTTTGAATGCAGCCCTTGCGTTTGTCACCGCTTGGCACTAGTTCCGCTGCCCGGACTGAAATTTGGTCCGGGCTTCGTCGTATTTGTAAATCTGATATGATGTCTCCATGTCGCCGCTTAAACGTTTCATTCTTTTTATTTGCATTTTCATAATCTGTGTTTCTTTGCCTTGGTGGTTATTTGCTTTGTTAATTTTAACTCTTGCGGTCTACGTTCCTTTTTATTTGGAAATTATATTTTTTGGTTTTTTATTCGATATTCTATATTCAGCACGATTGTCTTTTCCTTACGAATCCCTCGCTATAGCAGCTCTGATATTTATTTTAATTCTATTTATTAAACCGCAAATTCGTTTGGAACAATTCTAATGCTACATAAGATCAAAAAATTTTTTAAAAGAAAACAAAAAAATCAGGTGATTGATCCGGATGAAATTTTTATTGATTCTCAAAATTTGCCCGAGTTTAATACCCACCAATTTGAGGGACGCTTGGAGAGGCCAATTACTAGGAATATTTTTACTTATATTTCTTTATTCCTGGTTTTAATTGCCGGAGTTTTTATATATCGTCTTTGGAATTTAGAAGTAACAGAGGGCGAATCCCTGCGTAGTCGTAGTGACAACAACAATCTGCATCAATCAATTATTTATGCAGATCGGGGAGTGATTTATGATCGAAATGGTGTACCAATTGTTTGGAATGATATTAATCCAAAGTCTCCAGATTATTCTTTACGAGTTTATGCAACTTCCACTGGCCTCTCTACACTTTTAGGTTATTTGAAGTATCCAACCAAAGATTCTTCCGGGGTTTATTATCAAGATAAATTTGACCCGAAGGATGGATTAGAGAAAGTCTATAACACACAATTGTCTGGAAAAAACGGCACAAAAATTATTGAAACTGATGTTAGAGGGAATGTTGTGTCGGAATCTGTGGTGGAGGAGCCAGTAGATGGTCAAAATTTAAATTTATCTATTGACTTAAAATTACAGAAAGAACTTTCCAGAGCTATGTCGGACATTGCAGAAAAAGCAGGATATAAGGGTGGGGCAGGACTTATTATGGATATACATACTGGTGAGATCTTGGCCTCAAGTAATTTCCCGGAATATAATTCCCAAACAATGACGGATGGTACAGACTCTACCCAAATAAATTCCTGGATAAATTCTACAAATCATCCTTTTCTCAACCGCTCTATTTTAGGGCTTTATACCCCTGGTTCTATTATGAAAATTTTTATTGCGATGGGAGTTTTAGACCAAGGTGTAATTTCGCCCGAAAAACAAATCTTAAGTACAGGCTCTATTCAAATTCCAAATCCATTTTTTCCAGATAAACCTTCTACTTTCATGGATTGGAAAGCACATGGCTTGGTTGATTTAAGGCGGGCGATCGCGGTTTCCTCCAATGTTTATTTTTATGAAGTGACCGGCGGGTATAAAAGCCAAAAAGGCATTGGTATAGATAATATAGATAAATACACAAAATTGTTTGGTTTCGGCACTTCAACTGGCATTAATTATTTGTCTGAATCAATGGGCACAATTCCTTCACCTGAGTGGAAAAAAGAAAACTTCAAAGGTGAGGAGTGGAGAGTGGGAGACACTTACAACACTGCCATTGGTCAATATGGTTTCCAAGTCACGCCAATCCAGGTTATTAAAGCTGTCTCGGCTATGGCAAACGGCGGAACACTTATTGTGCCGACTCTTTTGAAAAATAATGGAGCACCTCCGCAGATCTCTAACCAAATAAACCTCAGTCCTGATTTTTACACAATTGTGCATGAGGGAATGAGGGAAGGCGTGACCCAAGGGACATCGCAGGCAATCAATTTTCCTTTTGTCGAAGTAGCTTCTAAAACCGGTACTGCTCAATTAGGAGTTTCCAAGGACGAGGTGAATTCTTGGGTGGTGGGCTTTTGGCCATATAAAAATCCAAAGTACGCTTACACTATAGTAATGGAAAGAGGGTCCAAAAATAACCAATTTGGTGCAGTTTTAGTTATGACAGAATTTCTAGATTGGTTACATATATATGAGCCGGATTACCTCAATTGACCCCCGGGCTATCTTCATGTATACTCACCTGCAATATATTTAATAAAACCATGGGAGACTCCGAATATTTAACACAAGCGAAGTACGACGAATTCAAAAAAGAATTAGTCGAGCTTAAAGGGAAAAAAAGAAAAGAAATCGCAACCAATTTGGAATACGCCAAGGCATTGGGGGATTTAGCTGAGAACGCAGAATATCATGAAGCTCGTGATGCTCAAGCAGCTGTAGAAGACCGTATTGCGAGACTAGAGGATCTTTTAAAAAATGCCAAGATTGTTTCAGATATTCATACTGACACAGTAAATGTAGGTTCGACTGTCACAGTAAAAAAAGACGACAAGCAATTTGTTTACAGTATTGTTGGCTCTGAAGAAGCAGACGCAGGGCAAAATAAAATCTCAATGAAATCTCCTTTTGGCCAAGCTATACTAGGCAAGAAGAAAGGCGACACTTTTTCATATAAAGCTCCTTCTGGCGAGATTATGTATAAGATAGTGGAAGTGAAGTAGCATTCCTTATCTCAATTTTTAGACGCGTATAAACCAAAGCTTTGGTTTTACTATACTCGGAAATCAAGAAAACAACATCCTTAAGCTCGTCTTCTCGACAAACTCGGCTATCGCCTCAAACAATGTTTTCAGACTGGCGCTTTCGTCTTTGTTTTCTAATTTCCTGTGCAATGTCTAAAAATTGAGATAACTCATTTGGATGTTTTTAAGTTGGAATGTTAAAATGAAGACATGGCATCTCTTGAAGAAATCAGATTAGCTCGGTTAGCTAAATTAAAACTACTCCAGGATAAAGGCATTGATCCTTATCCATCCAAAGTTCCCAGGGATTTTCCAATTTCTGAACTTAAATCAAGTTTTGATAAGTATTCGGGTAAAGATGCCTCCATCGCCGGACGTATACTTGCTTTGCGGGGCCAAGGCGCGATTTTATTTGCTGTTTTGTTTGATGGTAGTGAGAAAATCCAGGCAATTCTAAAAAAAGATATTCTAAAAGACTTTCAACTTTTTGTTGATACGGTAGACATTGGGGATTTTATTTCAGTTACCGGCAAGGTGGGCTTATCCGAAAGAGGCGAGCAGTCGGTTACAGTGGAGAGTTGGATCATGGCCTCCAAATCTCTTTTACCCCTGCCTGAAAAATGGCATGGTCTTCAAGATACAGACGAGAGATATAGAAAAAGATATTTAGATTTTTTGATGGACCCAGAATTGCGCGAACTTTTAATCAAAAAATCTAAGTTCTGGGATGTGACTCGCGAGTTTATGAAAGCTCAAGGTTTTATTGAAGTTGAAACTCCAACTTTAGAAACTACAACTGGTGGAGCAGAAGCTACCCCCTTTAGTACTCATCACAATGATTATGATCTGGATGTCTACCTGCGCATCTCGATTGGTGAACTTTGGCAGAAGAGGCTCATGGCAGGCGGTTTTTCTAAAACATTTGAAATAGGTCGGGCTTATAGAAACGAAGGGACATCACCTGAACATGCCCAAGAATTCACTAACATGGAATTTTACTGGTCATTTGCTGATTTTAAAGATGGCATGAAATTGGTTCGAGATTTATATATTGAAATAGCAAACAAAGTCTTCGGACAAACCAAGTTCACTGTTAAAGGTCACACATTTGATTTGGCAGATGAGTGGCAAATGATTGACTATTCGCAAGAAGTTAAAAAACAAACAGGGATAAATTTAGACTCTGCGTCCGAGGAAGATATGGTGGATAAATTGGATGAGTTAAAAGTAAAATATGACGGTAAAAACCGGGAGAGACTCATGGATACACTCTGGAAATATTGTCGCAGGAATATTTCTGGCCCAGCTTTTCTTATTAACCATCCTGTTTTGGTTGCGCCTCTTGCCAAGAGCAATCCAGACAAAAAGACAGTCCAGAGATTCCAGCCGATTATTGCGGGGAGTGAAGTGGGTAATGGCTATTCCGAATTAAATGACCCCATTGATCAAAAAAATCGTTTTGATGAACAACAGAAAATGATAGAAAAAGGTGACACTGAGGCAATGATGGCTGATTATGAGTTTGTTGAGATGTTAGAGCACGGCATGCCACCAACTTGTGGTTTTGGTTTTGGCGAAAGACTATTTGCGATTCTAGTAGATAAACCTTTGCGCGAGCTCCAGGCTTTTCCTTTGATGCGGCCCCAAGAAGAAGAAAAGAAAAAAGATAAAGAAACTTACTCAGTTGTAGCTATTGTAAATAGCGGAGCAAATTTAGAGCCATGGCAAATATTAAATACTGTCGCACATCTTGCCGCTTCCTTTGCGGGTAGATCTAAGAAAAAACTTTTTAAATATGATTCTATCAAGACTGCAGATGATAAAAATATTAAACTAAATATTCAGCATGCCATAATGATTAAAAAGACAGACTCGAGCGAGGAAATTTGGAAACTCTCTGATGAAGCTCAGGAAAAAGGTCTTGAGATCGCTCATTTTACGCGAGAGATGATAGAGACAACCAATGATAATAAAGTTGCTGAGTGGACTAAGGCTAAGGAGGCTAAAGATGTTGATTTTCTCGGGTTAATTATATTTGGCCCTAAAAAAGAAATCGATGAGATTACGAAGAATTTAGAGCTCTATTCATAAAAATAGTAGAAAATAATTTGGAATGAGAGGCCCGACCCTGTGGTCGACTTTTTTTGATTTATAAATATTGCAGTGAAACAAAGTTCACCAACAAAGTGGATAACTGTGTTTACATGTGGGAAAGAGTGGAATAAACTAGTAACTAAGTGGGAGATAGTGGGATAAGAACAATTTGGGGAAATTTGTTCATCCGAACATTTTTTAAAAATGTTTTAAGAACTAACAACAATGCTCGTAGGAGAGTATAAACACTCAATAGATGAAAAAAATCGAGTGTCGCTACCTGCAAAATTTCGACAAGAGCTTGGCAGAAAGATAGTAGTCACCGCTGGTTTAGATAATTGTTTGTGGGTATTTAAATCAGGGGAGTGGAAAAAAATTGAAGAAAAATTAAATCAGTCTTCAATTGGTCAAGCAGACAACCGAAGTTTTAATCGCCTCATGTTTTCGAGTGCGGTGGAAGCAGAAGTGGACTCGATTGGCAGGATTCTAATTCCTGATTTTTTACGTGATCGAGCCAATTTAAAAAATAAAGTTTTTGTAATTGGTGTTTCATCTCGGGTAGAAATTTGGAATGAAAAAAACTGGGTTGAGTACAAAAAAGTTGTCGAGAAGCAAGCCGACCAATTGGCTGAAAAATTGGGCCAAGTCGGAGTTCTGTAGATTTTTCCCACATGCACAAATCAGTTCTTTTACATGAAGCCATAGATGGTTTGGAAATAAAAAAAGGTGACATTATTGTTGATGGAACCTTGGGTGGGGGCGGCCATATTGAGGAGATGATAAAAAAATTTGGTAACTCGATTAGAATAGTTGGAATTGATTTAGATTCCGATGCAATCGAGAGAGTAAAAGAAAGACTTTCCTCGTATAAAGCCAGTACCCAATACTTCGAAGGTAGTTTCAGAAATATTGATACCATTCTCGATTCACTCAGTCTATCCAGCGTGAACAGAGTTCTCCTCGATATTGGTTTATCCTCCAATCAATTTGAAGAATCTGGTCGGGGGTTCTCTTTCCAAAAAGATGAACCACTTCTCATGACCTTCAAAAAAGATTTGACTGTCAATGATTTAACCGCGAGAGAAATTTTAAATCATTGGGAGGAGGAGAGCTTGGAGTCAATTATTCGAGGCTACGGAGAAGAAAGGTTTGCCAAACGAATTGCTCGGGGGATTGTGAAGTGGCGCGAGGAAAAACCAATTGAAAGAACAACCGATTTGGTAAACATTATTTTAAATTCTACACCAACTGGTTATCATCATGGCCGAATCCATCCCGCCACCAAGACCTTCCAAGCTTTGCGGATAACGGTAAATGATGAAATCGAATCACTCAAGGCTGGAGTAGAAAAGGGGTTTCTGAGGCTTGCACCAAAAGGCAGAATCGCAGTAATTTCTTTTCATAGTTTGGAGGACCGCATAGTTAAGAATTTTTATAAACAAATGGAAGGGGAAGGCAGGGGCAAAAGAATAAATAAAAAGCCGATTATCCCAACCGAGACAGAAATTAAAGAAAACCCAAGATCGAGGAGTGCAAAATTAAGAATACTTGAGAAAATATGATTACAGACGCTTTACAAATAAATAGAGAAAAAACAATTTTTTGGACATTAGTCGGAATCTTAGCTATAAGCATTGCTTTTTATATGTATTGTATTAATGCAACTGTGCACAATACAGTCACGAGGCAGAATTTGGAGTTAGAAGCATCCAAGCTTTCACTTAAAATTGGTAATGAAGAATTTCAATATATTTCCAAAAGAAATGGAGTTAATCTTGCTTTAGCTCATTCGCTTGGCTACAAAGACGCACAACCAGAGGAGTATATTCCTCGCACCCCAGAAACAAAAGTTGCTTTTGTTTCCAACTGATCCGATTTTTTGCTAAGATTTTTCTGTGGCTAAACTAAATTCTTTTTCCAGAATAAGGCTAATTTCGATTGCTATCGTTTGTTTTGCGCTTCTCCTTATTGGGCGGTTATATTTTTTACAAATTGTTCATAATGATTTTTATGAAACGAAAGCAGACAAACAATACTCTTCCACCTCTCAAAAGATTTTCAGCCGTGGAACCATTTTCTTTCAAAATAAAGATGGCAGCTTGGTTTCTGCAGCGGCACTTCAGTCCGGCTATATTTTGGCAGTTAATCCTGAGGTCCTGAAAAATCCGGAAGAAGCCTATGCCAAATTAAATCCGATTCTGCCGATTGACCACGATACGTTTATTACAAAAGCAAGCAAGCAAAACGATCCTTATGAAGAAATCGCAGTTCATGTTGATAACGATATAGGTCAAAAGATCTCAGCCTTAAAAATTCCTGGGGTGGAGGCTTATGGTCAAAGGTGGAGATTTTATCCAGGTGGCAATATAGCTTCGCATGTAATTGGAATTCTTGGTTTTCGTGGGAATGAATACGCGGGCAGGTATGGGCTGGAGAGAGAATTTGAACCAGAACTAGCTCGAAGCGAAGGCGGCTATGTAAATTTCTTTGCTGAAATTTTCTCTGATATAAAAAGCGTTGCGGCGAGTTCAACTCCAGATGAGGCTGATGTGGTTACTACCATCGAACCCGCTGTACAAAGCTATTTGCAAAATATATTAGCTAGTACATCCGAGAAATGGCAATCTCAAATGATTGGCTGCATAATTATGAATCCAAAAACTGGCGAAATTTATGCCATGGGAGTTTATCCTACATTCGACCCTAATCACCCAGAAAATGTTAAAAATATTTCTGTTTTAGGTAACCCTCTAGTTGAAAATGTTTACGAAATGGGTTCTATAATAAAGCCTCTAACTATGGCGGCGGGGATCGACACAGGCGTGGTTACTGCAAATACAACTTACTACGATAGCGGCTACATTATTGTAAATGGTAAAAAAATCTCGAACTTCGACAGCAAGGAGCGTGGCATTGTAAATATGCAGGATGTATTGTCACAGTCGCTTAACGTCGGTGCAGCTTTTGTAGAAAGTCGTCTCGGGAATAAAGTTTTCAGTAATTACATGTATGCATTTGGTCTCAATCAAAAAACTGGGATTGATCTGCCTAACGAAGGTAAAAACTTAGTCGATAACTTAAAAAGCCCACGCGATATTGAGCATGCCACGGCTTCTTTCGGCCAAGGTATAGCTATGACGCCGGTAAGTACTATCCGTGCGCTCGCGGCAGTTGCAAATGGCGGCACTTTAGTAAATCCGCATGTAGTTAAAACTTTAAATTACAAAGTCGGCTATTCCAAAGATACTCCAATCGCCGATGGGAGCCAGAGAGTAATTAAAAGAGAAACGTCGGAAGAGATTTCTCGCATGCTCACATACAGCGTGGATAATGTCTTAATGGGCGGTACACTTAAAATGCTAAATTATTCTATTGCCGCCAAAACTGGGACTGCGCAGATTGCAAAAGCGAACGGCGGTGGATACTACGAAGATCAATTCATGCACACATTTATAGGTTACTTTCCATCATACAAACCGCAATTTATTATTTTTCTAATGATGATAAATCCTAAAGGTGCACAATTCAGTTCCGAGACTTTAACTTTACCTTATATTGATTTGGTTAAATTTTTAATTAATTA
>CAZQKP010000021.1:0-9529 GCA_964594005.1 uncultured Candidatus Saccharibacteria bacterium | reverse complement strand
GAAAGGATTCCGATTATGGCTATAACCACCAAAAGCTCGATAAGCGTGAAACCTCCTCTAAATCTTTTTGTCATAATTATTAAACTTCTTATTTATAATGTCTCGACTTTAGTCGAGATACGTTTTATAAAAACGAGTACTTTAATTATACGGCTATAAAGGAGAAATAAAAGAGCGACTGTGGATAATAGATACTTAAGAAACTGAGGCTATATTATAAATTGGCAAAAGTACGGCGGCTAAAAGTACCCCCACGCCTATACCTAGGCCTACAATCATTACTGGCTCAATTAAACCTACTAAAGTATCTACTGCTGTAGTAACTTCTCTTTGATAAAATTTGGCTAAGGACTTTAAAATATTGCCCAATTCTCCTGTTTCCTCACCCACTTTCACCATTTGGGTTAACAAATTTGGAATTTCAGGATGTTCACCTAATGCCTCTGAGAGAGAGGTACCTTCTTTTACTTTTATAAAAGTAGCTTGTAGTACATCTCCAAAGGTCCTGTTGTCTACCACATTTGCTGTAATATCCAGTGCTCGAAGGATTGGGATACCACTAATAATCATAGTATTCAAGTTATCCGCAATACGCGAAAGATATAACTTCCTGTACAAATCTCCTACATAGGGAATATCCAGTTTAACTTTATCGAAATAAGCCTTACCTGCATCAGTTGAAGCATATCGAAACAAGAAAAATCCTCCAATTACCGCAAAAATAAGTAGGAATACTCCATAGTTTACAAAAACATGGCTAATAATTAAAACAATTTCTGTATAGAAAGGCACTGGTTGGCCGGAATCAACTATCATTAGTTCAATCTTTGGAATAATAAACGTCAGCATGATTATCATTACCACAATAAAGGTGCAGATGACGAAGGCGGGGTAAATAAGTGCGTTTTTAGCTTTAGAAGTTATTTCATAACTTCTGTCCATATAATCAGCCAGATAATTAAATACTTCATCTAACTTACCGGACTCTTCCCCGGATTTAACCATGCTGATGTAAAAATTGGTGAAAACGTCCGGATACTTAGCCATTGCTGCCGAAATAGAACTTCCGCTTTGAATATCATCCGCAATGATTGAAATATATTTCTTTAAAATCGGGTTTTCTGTTTGTTGAGAAAGTAGCCTAAAAGCTCGCAGGGCCGAAACTTGCGCCGAAAATAGAGTGGCGATCTGTCTTGAGAAAATTACAACGTCTTTACTTTTTACTCGGTTGAAAAAACTAAAAAGAGGAATCTTAAGTTTACTTTCTTCTGGCGTTCGAATATCAGAAATAATTAGTCCATTTTTTTGGAGTTGATTAATCGCCAAATCAACATTAAACGCTTCAATCGTACCTTCGGTTGGCTCTCCTTTATTAGTTAATGCTTTATATTTAAAAATCATCCCGTTAGATAATTATTTCTTCAAAGATTAATTTGAAATCATTCCGATTATTCATATAAATTTTACATCAATCTAAGTCACTTATCTAATGGGATTATAACATTCTATCTAAACCTTTAGTATTTTGGGAATGGCTGTAGGCATTTTCAATGGTAATTTCCCCCGCCTTTACCAACTCACTTAAGTAGCGGTTGAGGTCTATCATCCCCTCTCCCGAACTTGTCTCAATAATTGAATTTATTTCGTGCACTCTGCTCTCTCTTATTAAATTGGCAACTGCAGAGTTGTTAATTAAAAGCTCACAGGCTGGAATTAAGCCGCCAGCAATTCTCGGCAGAAGTCTTTGCGAAAAAATACCCAAAAGAGAAGACGCCAGCTGTAATCTGATTTGAGTTTGCTGACTAGATTCAAAAGAATCGATAATTCTTTCCACGGTTTGGGCTGCATTATTGGTATGCATAGTCGAGAAGACCAAGTGTCCAGTTTCTGCTGCGGTGACTGCGGTAGAAATGTCCTCTGGTGTTCTCATTTCGCCAATCATAAGCACGTTTACATCCTGACGAAATGTGCCCTGAAGTGCAGTATGAAAATCTGGCGTATCTTGTAATATTTCTCTCTGATCAATGATTGCTTTTTTAGAATCAAAAACATACTCGATTGGGTCTTCGATTGTAATAATGTGCTCGGAGCGACTCTCGTTTATCATTTCGACCATAGTCGCTAGGGTAGTACTTTTACCTTGGCCAGTAGGACCGACCACCAAGAAAAAGCCTTGCTGTTTACGAGTAAAAGTTTCCAAAATCGAAGGTAAATTTAAATCCTTAAATGTCTTTATTTCTTTTGGAATGAGACGTAAGGCAATGGAAATCTTACCGAGCTGAAAAAAGGCATTGCAACGAAACCTGGTACCCTTGTCATTGTAGTACGCAAAATCAACTTCTTGTTTATTTAGAAAGATTTCCTTTTTTTGATTATCTAAAACTTCGTCAATTATTCCTTTTAAATCTTGTCTAGTCAGTTCAGGATACTTGGCGAGTGGAATAAGAACCCCTGCGGTTCGGATGACAGGTTGACGACCTTCCCCAATATGTAAGTCGGAGGCATTTTCTTTAATCACTACTGCGACCAGCTCATCAAACAATTTTTTATAATCTCCAGCCATATTATTTTTTATCTTTTTGTAAATTTAAGACTTGGGATACTACCTCGGAAGGAATCGTAGTGGCTTTAATTATATAACCTTGCACATTATATTGTTTCGCCTTTTCAAAATCATCTGCCTGGTTAGTCAGCATAATAATTGTCGCATTCGGAATTAATTTTTCATCTCGAATAGTTTTTAAGAGCTCTAGCCCATCCATACCTGGCATAATTATATCAAGAAGTACAATGTTGAAGTCAGCGCCACCTCTCAGTTTTTCTAACGCGACAGTGGAATTGGAAGCGACATCTACATCTAAACCAGCCTTTTTGAACTTAAGAGAGTACATGTCCAAGAGAAAGCGGTCGTCATCAATTAAAAGAATCTTGAGGTCTTTAGGCATGATTTAAAAATTATAACATGTTAACTTCTTCGAAAGGAATAACTTGATGCATGGTTTTGATAATGGCGTCTTCTTTCATATTTAACATTCCCTTTGACCGCGCCAGTTTCGAAATTTCCAACTCATTACCTCCTTTCAAAATAAGCTGCTCCATATCCTTGTCCATTTCCATTACTTCCATCACGGCCACACGGCCTCGAGTGCCATTTGGACAATCCGGTGATTCGCCGGTCTTGTAAACTTTGTTGGTAAAATCAATTTCATCCATATATTTTTTTGGCAAATCTTGAAATTGTTTATCAATCATAATTTTTATACTACCGTCGACTGGGGTAGCTAATCCTGCTCCCGGACAAAGTTTTAATGAAAGTCTTTGAGCCATCGCTAAAATAAGAGTTGGGCCAATTAAATAAGGATCAATGCCCATATCAATTAATCTTGGAATAACTCCTACTGCATCGTTGGTGTGAATAGTAGAAAACACCAAATGCCCCGTTAGCGCAGCCTGAATGGCTAGCTGAGCTGTTTCTTTATCACGGATCTCACCCACCATAATTACATCTGGGTCTTGACGCAACGTGGTACGCAAGCCCGAAGCAAAGGTATAACCAATTTCCGGCTGGACCTGCGATTGGGAAATTCCCTCAATGTTATATTCAATTGGATCTTCAAGGGAAAGGACGTTCTGATGCTCTTTATCCACTTCATTTAGCATCGCATAAAGAGTAGTCGTTTTTCCGGAACCAGTGGGACCTGAAATTAATATGAGACCATAAGGCTTCTTAATTGCTTTGCGGATTAATTCTATGTTTCTTTTACTTAATTCTAAATCTTCCAGTGTACGAATGCCTCTTTCCTGATCCAGAAGTCGCATCACCACCTTTTCCCCAAAGTAAGTTGGAAAAGTGGAGACACGGAAATCAATTTTGCGACCTTCCACTCGCGTAGTAAAACGTCCGTCTTGCGGCTTTCTTTTCTCATCTAGGCGCATGTTGGATAAAATTTTTATTCTAGCCACCACCGCAGGATGAGTTTTAAGAGGGAGCGTAAGAGAAGTGTTCATTACGCCATCAATTCGAAAACGAACCTTTACCTGCTCCCGACCTGGTTCAATATGAACGTCGGAGGCATTGCCGTCAGTCGCATAACGCAAAATCGTTGCAACAATTTTAGTAATTGGCGCGTCCTCGGCAATTGCCTTCGATTTCTCTACACTTTCTTCCAAATCTTTTTCCTCCGCGGCCTGCGTTTCCGTGGTAAGTTCTGTTTCCAATTCGGAAAGAGACTTAGAAACCTCAGCAGACAGTCCTTTATACTGAGAAAAAACTTTCGTAAAATCTCTCTCACTAATTAAAAAAACTTTAAACGGCATCCCTATCTTGGAAGAGATAAAGTTTAAAGCATCTCTGGCTTCAATATCATCCGGATCAACCATTCCTACTTCCAAGACTCCACTCGTTACTCCAAGGGGTACAAATTTATAATGAGCCGCAGACTCTTCCGGAATATAATAGAGAGATTTTTCTGGAACTGGATCGGTTACGTTGCGAGTTGGGATATCAAAATACTCCCCCTTAGCCATCAAAATATCGTGAGGCGAGACTCCGCCTTTTATGAGAGCTTCTTCTATAGTTATTCCCTGCCCTACCGCCTCATCTGTAATCTTGTTTATATCTTTTTTAGGGAATATACCTTTTTGTACAAGTATTTGAAGTATATCCATTTAATTTTTCTCAGTTGCTATCTATCAGTGCCAATTGCGGCAAAAGGATTTGGTCTGCCTTGAGGTTCAGGGAGAAGTTGTGGTGATCGATCAACTAGATTATTCATCAAATCAGATGAGAAAAGAGAAGTATCAAAGTTTAAGACCTTAAGTTTTGCCACTAGATCCAAAATTTCTTGACCAACCACTGGTTCGCCAGTAGCCACCGGGCTAGTAGAGGCGGGAGCTCCTGTAAATAATTCATAACCCATGAAAATCACCGCCAGAACTACTACCACGACAACTATAATTTTTTGTAAGCCTGGAGTAACCATGATTTATTTTAAGGAATAAGTGTTTAAGGTAAGCCTATATTGCAAAACATCGCTAACCGCTTTCTGGGCACTACCGGAATTAGTAGAGGTAATTGTAAGATCAACCACATCTACTAAGCGTAAACTGGTTTCTAAATCAGTTAAAAATTTAACAAACTGCGGATACTGCCCGACTAAAGTAGCTGTGACTGCAGTGGTTTTAAATGCATCTGGTGCTCCAACTATAACCGTGGAGGAATTATCGCCCGCGCCACTAACAATACCTTGAAGTGTTAAACCATCTACCGCCGCAATTGAATTAATATCGTTTGCAAAAGAAACAGCATTAAATTCTGCAGGCATAATTTTGTCCAACCTACCCACATCCTCAGGTGAAATATTATTGTACTCATTTATAAATTGGTCTCTCTTGGCTTTTACATCCTTTGCTTCATTTAAAACATTGGTATAATTCTCTTTTTGTACACTGAGCGCTTTAACATCACCCAGCTCGGAGCTAATGAAACTGTAATAAATTACAACCGAAATAATGATAACAAGAATTGGGGTAATAAATTTCATATTATTGAGTAGGAGGATTAGCTTGAGTTCCCGAGAGAGATTCCACTGCTTTTTGATACGAAACTAGATCTGGCACCAGAATAGCTGTGAAATTTACAGAAACATCACCGTTTGATAACGGTTGGAAATTTGTGAATAAAGGATTTTTTATAAATTCACTAGTTGCAAAAATATTAGCTTGCTGGGCCAATGCGTTGTAGCTCTTTGACTCCGCATTCATCCTGATTGAAGGTTTATTGTTCTCTACACTATATTCCAGTGAATTAAGTCTCATATTTTTGATCGTATCGCTTTCAACCAAATGTAAAAATTTAGAAACCACCACGTGATTACTCAAAAGCCCCTTTGCCACAATAAGTCTCGCGTTAAAATCTAAAAGCTCTTTAATCCGATCTGGCTGAAAGGCATCGGTGGCTTGCACCAGTTGTCTGCCCTCATCAGCGATTTGGCTAACTAAAAGATTTTTATACAAATATAATGCCCCCGCAGAAAGAATAGTTATCAAAAACAAAATAGTGGCTATGACATTAAAAATATTAGTTTGCTTAACCACCTGAAAACCGGTAGATTGCCCGGCTACTATTGGCTTTTTAGGAATGAACGAAGTTTGAAACTTAGGTTCCATCTTGCTTAAAATTATAATACAAGAAACCCGAACCGGCCATGAAAACTGTGTATAAGGATCAGCCCCAGAATCCTAATTTTAGAGCACGGATAAATTCTTGCTAGAATTTTCCTCGTGCTCGCGCCGTCGCGCTCCCAAGTCTCTAAAATTAGGATTCTGGGGCTGAGATGTTTTGAAATATAAAGGGAAACTCCGCAAGCCGGGAACTCGCGGGTTCCCTCCTTGCGGAGTCAGCGCAGAAAAGGCACGTGGATCCAGCCCTTGACCGCTGCGAAGATGAGCAGAATCCCGGCGACGGCAGAAAAAACGAGCACCGTCATCTGCCCCGGCGACAGACTGGAAACCACCTTGGAAAACAGTGAAATCTTTGGTGCCGGCGGCGGCTCAGTCGATGAATCGATGCGACCCAGACGGACAACTTCACGAGACATAGAGGCCTCCTCTCCAATTTACAGACTACTCCAGCTATTAATTTAGTCAACAGGAAAGGCTCCGCAGAAACTGCCTTTCCCGCGGAGCCTAATAGCCGAGTGGATTCGTGCTAAGTAAGGCACAGAAGAGAACGAAGAGAACCCCTCCGATCACACCGATCAGAATTGCTCTCAGAACTGGTCGGCGCTTCAACGGAACCGTCGGTTCGCTGAAGTCCTCATCTCCGTCGTAGACGCAGACCTGACTTACCAACGTGGGAACTTCAGACCTTTGTGGTCCGCTCACTCCCGGCAGAAGCCTGCTTGCTCTCGGCATAGTTGCCCTCCGATTTAATCCTATCTTTTTTAAAAAATAGATCAACCTAGCTCCTGCAATTTACGTAGCGCCACTCCAACCGCCACAGCAAATTCCGGTCCCGTCTCGCGCAATATTTTTTCTAAGAATGCTGGCGCCACCACCTTGGCAAAGGGGTCCCCGGCGACCACTTCCGTTTGAAACATTTCTTTGGCCACATCTACGATTCCCTTGAGTGCACTACCTCCTCCAACTAAAATCACCTTACTTACATCTTTGTTGTATTTTTTTTGATAAGCCAGAACTACGTGACTCGCTTCCGAGAAAATATAGTTTAAGGTAAACGAAGCCACATCTTTTATTTTGATTCCATTTATTTCTCCGCCCAAGCCACGATCTCTTTTGGCATATTCTGCTTCTTCTAAAGAAATACCTAAAGACTTTGACATTTCATCTGTGATCGAATGCGAGCCACGATCAACCATATGAGAAGAACGTAAAACTCCCCTCTCTACAATGTAAAGTTTGGTACTGGATGCGCCCATATCAACCAACATTACAGGTTTTATTTCCTGATCTAAAATCGAACGCATGGTACTAAAAATTTCTATTTCAAAAAAACTGGATTCCAATTTATTTTTTTCAATAATAGTTTTGTAGCGGTTTAGTGTATCGTTATGGATTGCTACAATTAATACCTCTAACTTGGGCTGGACTGGTTTACCATCTGCATCTACTTGTACTTCCCGAGAATTTTTATCTCGCGGAATAATGTACCAATCCAAGGTCACCTCCGAAATTGGCACAGGAATATATTTTCTGGCTTCTAGTGGCACCATTTGATCTAATTGTTTCTTGGGCACAACCGGCAATTCGATTACTGCCATTAAGCTGGAAGAAAAAGGTATAGCTACCCCACAAACTTTGGTAGTAATATTTACTTCTTTTTCCTTCAGCATGTCGGCAACCGCTTCAGTTAATTTTTCAGTCGAAAGATTGGTTGACTCACCCACCCCCTTACCTGTATATGGCCCGAGAGCTAGTTCGCCATAAGTTTCCAAAATTGCCCGGCCACCTTTGCGTGTGATTTGCACCATTTTTATAGAGGAGGAGCCAATATCTACCCCAATCACACTTGAAGCCTTCTTGGAAAATAAGTTTGTTAGAAAATCGAAAGTCGCCATGACAATTGTTACTCCCCAGTGTAGCACAAATTAGCCATTTAATAAGTAGTATAATTAAGCCATGTTGAAAAAGTTCCAAGATTTTTGGAACCAGATCGTTGACTCTGTTTTGCCTGTCCGAAATAATTTCAGCATAGTCAAGAATTTAGACGAAAAAACACTTGAATTATTACCAAAGGCACCTAAAGTAATAAATCTAGATTGGATAACACCCCTTTTCCACTATAAGAACAAAAAGGTTCGTGCAATTATTTGGGAGTTGAAATACAAAAATAATACATTGATCCTCGAGCATTTGGGACAACTTCTTTTTGATGAAATCATCTACACAATTTCAGATATTTTTCTTTTTAGTAGCGACTCGCAGTTTCTCCTTATCCCAATTCCAATTACAAACGAGCGGCGGCGCGAACGGGGCTACAATCAAAGTGAATACATTGCTAAAGCGATACTGCCAAATGATTTGGACCACAACTTAATTTACGCCCCACAGTTTTTAGAGAAAATAAAAGAAACTCCGCGCCAAAGCCATAGCGAATCGAAGGAGGAGAGACAAAAAAATTTAGCGGGGGCATTCGAAGCGGACCCGAGAGTCTCAGGTAAATACGTAATTTTAATCGACGATGTGGTAACAACTGGCTCGACCTTATCTGAAGCGAGAAAAACTTTACTTTCTGCCGGAGCAAAAGATGTTTTTGCTTTCACAATTGCACATTAAGTAACAGTTCTGCCATATGTAGTTTTTCTCACCACATAAAAGTCTGCTGACTTTTTGTTCTGTCTCGGCTACCCGCCTGCGAACGCTCGAAAAACTACATATGGCAGAACTAAATATTAAACGCTGTAAAATTATGCCCAGTAATTATATGATCCACTTCTTCATAGCCGGTTAAATACGCATAGTTATATCGTGCGGGAATAGCAAAAACATAAGTATTATTTCGGCCAATTTCACTCGGATTTATTGGCGCTGCACCAATATGAAACTCGTCTTTCTGCATGCTGTTCCATTGCGCAGTTGTAAAAACCATAACCGGAATATCCTGTCGCGGTGCTTTGTAATCCCAATCCGGATGACGAATTGAAACTAGTGGACCATGCTCTGTAACAACCTGCTTGCCATTTTGAATTTCAAAACCATCCCATTCGTCTTCAATTATAGTGTAGCCTTCCCAAGTCTTTGGCAGAGTAAATGAAAAACCGTAGTCGGTATTTTTATAAACAATTGTATCCTTTTTGACCACGGGTGGGGTTGTAGTTGCATGGTTAGTACCCGAATTCGAAGAACTTCTCGGAGAATTTGATTTAGAAAGATAAAAACCTGCGCCGATTAAAACAACCACCACGACTAACAAGATCAATTTATTTTTACTCATGCAAGTATTATAGCATTTTGACGCTTAAAAATAACTTTTCTTTCCGACAACTTGATTGTGCGGAGACGGATGGAT
>CAZQKP010000020.1:0-9931 GCA_964594005.1 uncultured Candidatus Saccharibacteria bacterium | reverse complement strand
TCATTATGAAAGTACAAGCGAAAGCACTCGGCAGAATTATTTCATCTAAAACAGTCGCTGCATATTCCAAAGACGTTACCCAGCATATGTATGGAGGAGATAGAACTCGCAAGATGAAACTTTGGGAGAAACAAAAGAAGGGCAAGAAAAAAATGAAAGAACGTGGCAAAGTGAACATTCCTCAAGATGTTTTTTTGAAAATGATGAGAAATTAAAATCTCTTTTTCACCAAAATTTTTTTGAGAGCCCATAAATCGTTGCTACGATTTTGGTAATCTCGGCCCGTCGGCCTTGCGAACTCTCAAAAAAATTTTGCCTCAACGAGATTTTAGATCCATAACAGGAAACGGTCGAGCAGTTTCCTGCTCGACCGTTGGTCATCGTGCCAGATATACATCGAGGATCTGGACGCTCTCGTAATGATGGATACTGGGGAGGTCTTGGGACTCCCTCTCGGCCATGGCCATTGCTGTACCCAGATTCGGGGCATCGAAGGGCAACGATTCAATGTCCCTCGTTTCCTCTTGGTCGACGGTTAGTCGAGGATTCTTGGATCCCAACATGAATGCTGCAGCCTTTCTCTTCAGCCGGAATTTTGCTGTATACCTCGGCATCGGTTTTCTCCTTCTGGCGAAACGATAGCACCTTATCTGTTTATTGCAAAATGCGTGAGCCCGATAGCAATCGCATCAAACTCGTCGTCAGAGTTAGAGGTTCTATCACAATCAATAAGTTTTCTAACCATATCTATCACTTGTCTCTTTTCAGCTCTACCGTAACCCGTTACCGCTACTTTCACATTTATTGGTTCATATTCAAATATTTCTAGACCAAGAGAGCTGGCGGTGTATAGAATTACTCCACGCGCTTCTGCCACAAGCATGGCTGTTTTTTGATTTGTGCTAAAAAATAATTTCTCAGTCGCCAGAGCTTTTGGCTTATATTTTTTTATAACTTCTTTTATTCTATTGCCAATTAAAGAAAGTCTTTCAGCGTGGGGAAGTTTAGCTGGCGTTTTAAAACATTCCGAAAAAATCAATTTCTCTTTTCCTGCGTTCGACCTGTTGGTCTCAGCACTTCCTCGCTCTCGCTCAGTCGTTTTATCTATAACAGCAATCCCCAGTCTCTCATATCCTGGATCAATTGAGATGATTCGCATTATCGTATCTTACCACAAGAGAATGCTGAGTAATTTTTAAAACATTGCGCAAGAAATTAGAAAACAACGACGAAGATAAAGTAAGCACGAAGCACTGTTTAAGGCGAAGCCGAGTTTGCGAGAGTGCTACGTATCAAGGAGATTGTTTACTTGATTTCCGAGTGAGAAGTGATGTTATCACTTCGCAAGATCTTGAGCGCTAATGCAATATAGTGCAAAAGGTGTACTGTTCCTGTAAGGAATAGTAAAATCGCAGTAGCGATTTATACGTGTTTCAAAAATTACTCAGCATTCGTCCACACATCTTGAACTTCGTCACTTTCTTCAAGTTCTTCTACCAGGTTTACCAATTTCTCCCCGTCTTCATCTGAAAGCGCGATAGTGGTGGTCGGAATCCATTCCTCGCCTGGGTTATGCGTAAAGGCCCAAGAAGCTGCTCCGGGTCCAGCCATAGCAAAACCATTTCTAGATAAAATAGTTTTAACATCTTGATTTGCGCGGTTTTTGTTGTCGGTAAGGGCTTCAATTATCATGGCACAACCACCTGGTCCATATGCTTCGTAAACTACAACTTCCATCGCTCCCGCTTCCGCCGATTTCTTTATGGCTCTATCAATATTATCATTCGGCACATTAAATGACTTGGCTTTCTCGATGGCGGCTTTTAACCCAGGTGAATTTACATTACCTTGAGCTTTTTTGGCTTCAACTTGAATGAGCTTTACCATCTTGCCAAAAATCTTTGATTTCTGTGCATCAGTTTTTTCCTTCTTATGTTTGATTTTTGACCATTTATTATGTCCTGACATGCATCAAGGATAAAATATGGCTGTGGATATGTCTAGTTGTTAATCTTAATGAAGATGATAAAGTAAAAAGTGGACCAGCTCTTTCGGACCACACGTCACTTGGTGGCGTTAGAGCTTGCTGTCCGTGGAGGGAACTCACATGAGACTGCCTTTCCAGGCACCCGGCACCACCAGCCACCTCTTCGCGACGATCAAGGGTCACCGCTGTCAGGAGAAGATGGCCACCATCAACGCGACGTTCGGCCAGAAACGGTAAGCCGACCTCGCGCGTCCGTGGGGGCGGCCGTCGCCCCCACAAACAGATTCCGTTAGGAGCTTTAACCTTTGGGTCAGAGAAACCGGCGGTTTTTTTGACGCAAAAATTGTCCTTACAAAAGTGTCGGTGATTTCAAACCCAAGTGTTCATATCCAAGTGTGGTAATTATTCTGCCTCGGGGTGTTCTATCTAAAAATCCTAGCTGAATCAAATAAGGTTCATTGAATTCTTCAATTGTTGCTTGTTCTTCCGAAAGTGCCGCTGCGAGAGTATTCAATCCCACAGGCCCACCGGCAAATTTATTTACAATTGCATGTAGTATATCTCTGTCCGCAGGGGAGAGCCCAACTTCGTCTATGCCTAAAAGCCTGAGCGCTTCACCAACTGTTTCTTTATTTAATTTCTTCTTACTAACCTGAGCATAATCCCTTACCCTCTTTAGAAAATAATTTGCTGTGCGTGGCGTGAAGCGAGATCTTTTAGCAATTTCATCTCCTGCCACATTATCTAAATCAATCCCAAGTATTTTGGCTGATCTCTGAATTATTTTTTTAATTTCCTCATTTGTATAAAACTCCAGTTTAAAAATCCCCCCTGAAAATCTGGAGCGAAGTGGCGAAGAAATCATGGCAATGCGAGTAGTCGCGCCAATTAAAGTAAAAGGTGGCAATTCTAGCTGTATTGTCCTAGCTGAAGGACCTTTGCCTATAATAATATCGAGAGATCCTCTTTCCATGGCGGGGTAGAGGACTTCCTCAATTGCTTTATTTAAACGATGAATTTCATCAATAAAAAGAATATCTCCGGGGGATAAGTTGGTGAGAATCGAAGCAAGATCACCAATTTTTTCAATTGCCGGCCCCGAAGTAACTTTCATTTGGCTGCCAGTGTCTTTAGCAATAAGATAGGCGAGAGTGGTCTTGCCTAAACCTGGGGAACCATAAAAAAGTATGTGCTCCGGCGGGTGACTTCTTTCTTTTGCAGCAGTTAAGAGTATTCTTAAATTTTTCTTTATACTCGATTGGCCAATGTAGTCATCCCAGGTGGTTGGGCGAAGGGTAGTATCTAAAAATAGAGCATCTTTTGGACCAATAGATGCGTCTTCTGGTGTATCCTTGGCGGGTTTCTTTTTAGCAGGCATTTACTAATTATACTACCAATCCAAGAGAGACAATAAAATCAACCCTTGACACAAAAAAGTTTTCATGCTAGGCTTTAGATCTAAGCACTTTGAGCGCTCCAAAATATAAATCTCTAAGCAACTAAGCTTCACGGTTTACGAATGTTTTTGCGAGGACAATCTGGGTATTACTTTATGTAATATTCTGGATTTATCCTTTGTTTAATATTTAGCTTTCGATATTGATTATTGAAAGTGTTGCTTAGAGATTTATGCTTTGGAGCAAAATCTCCTCTAATTGCCAGTATATTTAGGAACTCTCTTTAGGCAAGTGGAAAAAACATTGGAAATTGACTAGGCGTTAGTGTCTAGTCTTTTTCTATATCAATAATTCTCTCTAATTCCTCTAAGGTGGTGACACCCTGTAGAACTTTTATTATGCCATCTTGCCTCAAGCTCAGAAGTCCTTGAGGTTTAGCTGCGGCTTTTATCTCCCTTTCGGACGGATTTTCTCTTACCACTTTTTCAATATTGTCGTCCATCATTATTGCCTCGTGAATGCCAACTCTGCCTTTAAATCCAATCATGTTGCATTTTTCACAGCCCACTGCTTGGTATAAGTGTTCCTGGTCCAGGTCTTTAAGATAATTTTTATCATAAATTTCATCTAAAATTTCTGAAATTGTTTTTTTATCGTCTCCCTCAAGGGCGATTTGTTTTCTACAGTTACTACAGAGGCGTCTTACAAGTCTTTGGGCCATAGCTAGATTAATTGCAGAGGAAATAATTTTAGGGTTAACACCCAGGTCAATTAAACGAGGGAAGGTACCGGCGGCATTGTTCGTATGAAGAGTTGAGAAAACCAAGTGCCCAGTTAGAGCTGAATTAATAGCGATTTCGGCTGTCTCGTTGTCACGGATTTCTCCCACCATGATGACATCTGGGTCCTGACGCAAAGCAGAACGCAAGCCCGCGGCAAAGGTGTAATTTGTTTTCTCATTGGTTTGAGTTTGAACTATACCAGGTAAGTGATATTCAATCGGATTTTCAATTGTAATTATTTTTACTTCTGGATTATGGACCTTTTTAAGAAAGGCATACAAGGTGGTAGTTTTACCGGAACCAGTGGGGCCCGTTAAAAGAATCATACCGTTTGGTTTAGAGAGCTCGTGAAAAATTACTTCCAGGAGCTTTGGGTTAATGCCTAGTTGGTCTAGGGGTACCGAAATAGAATTTGGATTTAAGACTCGAAGCACTATTGATTCAGCATAAGCACCAGGCAGAAGGGAAGTTCTAATTTCGATTTCATCTTTACCAATTTTTATACTAAAACGTCCATCCTGAGCGCCAGTTAAATTTAATTTTAGATTAGAGACAAGTTTTACGCGGGATAAAAGCAGTTTGTAAGTTGCTAAATCAAATTGCAGTATGTCAGTAAGCATGCCATCCAAACGGTAACGTAGTCTCACGTATTCTTCTTCTGGTTCAAAGTGAATATCGGAAGCATTCATACCAATTGCACCAGCTAAAATAATTTCCATAGTGCGCGAAATTCGGTAGCTTTTTTTCATGGCCAAGACATCACCGATAAGTTTCTGCACATCAGTAATAACATGGACCTGGGAGAGAAATTCCATAATCTGGTCATTGGAAATATCCAGTGCGCCGGATTTAGTTTCAAAAGAGTAAGATAAATCTTTATATCTCTCCCAAACTTTATTTAAACTTGCGTGAGAAACCATAAATAGTTTTACTTCATAACCTTTGCTTTTTAATTTCTCTAGTGCTTCTTGAGTTTTCGGGTTATTGGGGGAGAGTGCACCGACACTTAATAATCGGTTTACTTCGTTAAACACTGCAACTTGAGCTTCACGAGTCTCCACCTCAGTTATCGCTCGCAAGGAGTCAATATCAATAGGTGTGACCGTGAGGTCAATGTAGGGGAGACCATATTTAGAAGACAGAGTCATCGCCAAGTTTTCCTCTTCTTGCTTACGGAGGTCGGAAACTCGCTTATTTTGCCTGTCCTCATCGAAAGTAACCATGACTAAATAATAACACAAAATGATTTTGAAAGTGATAAAAAGCCCTTGTTTTAAGGGCTTTTTATGCTTGACAAATAGTTTAGATTAGTGTACTATTGTAGACAGGAGGTGCGCATGACGCACAGCAGCTTGAAATGGATCGTAGTAACCCTCGCCCTCGTAGCGGTGGCCTGCGCAGGCAACAAGAAGCCCGTGATGACGCCGGCGCGGGAGGTTGCAATCCTCTCAAACCCACCAACGTGCGGAAATCCGCCGGAGGTGTGTGAGACGCAGGCGGAGAAGGAAGTTCGCGAACGGGCTCTCGCCATCGCCACTGCGCAGATGGCGAAGCAGGTTGAGAGTGCGAAGCGACAGAACGAACTCCCGGCAGTGCGTGAAGCACGCAAGGAGATCGAGAAGTCTGCGAAGCATGCGGCATCACGTGACAAAGCGTCGCGTGATGCCCTCAGCAGAGCCGCTATCCAGAACTGCTCGACGATGAAGCCGGGGGACGTTGATCCACGGGCGGAACAGCATGACGATCGTTTGAACGTCATGCTTCGGGTGACGATCGTGAACGATTCGTCCCACGGAGCCCAGCCGGAGGCGTACAATATCACCACACCCTTCCGGGGTATTGGAGTGATTGCTCGGGGACTTTGCTCGGGCAGTACGATGAACATCACGTTCCGGCGGGAGAACTTTGTTGGGAACAACTTTGAATTGGTGCCGCTCAAGGCGGTGCCGGTTCATCCCAACCTCCAGGGCGTTTACACCCAGGAGCGCACGTTCTACCTCGATCTGGGCCGCTTGAACTACGAGCGGGTTCACAACGAGGACTGGATCATCCGTTAAGTTCTTTGCACAACGCGGTAGCACAACTGCTACCGCGTAAGAGGTCGCCAGAGGCGGCCTTTTTTCGTATCATAAAGTTATGATTTCCAATTCTTTAGAAGAAACCAAAAAGATTGCTCGGGATTTTGTTTTGTCTCTTTTGCCTAAATCGGATTGTGCAACTGTTGTAGGACTTTATGGTAATTTAGGTGCTGGTAAAACAACTCTGACTCAGTTTTTAGCTAAAGCAGTTGGGGTAGAAGAAACTGTAACTAGTCCTACATTTGTGATTGAAAAGATTTACGAGTTATCAGGACAAAAATTTAAATTCCTGATTCACATTGATGCCTACAGAATTGAAAAACCGCAAGAACTTGTGAGTCTGGGCTGGAATGAAATTATATCTAAACCGGAGAATTTGATTTTAATTGAGTGGCCGGAAAACGTAGCGGGTATTATGCCAGAGCATGTAAAAATTAAACTAGAAACATTAGACGGCGAAAATAAACGCCAAATAGAAATAGTTAAATAAGGAGGGTATACTTAGGGTGTGGCTAAATCTAGCAGCAAAAAGACACTAGTTTTACTCGATGTACACGCTATTTTGCACCGAGCTTATCATGCCTTGCCTGACTTCAGATCGAGTTCGGGCGAGCCAACCGGAGCTCTCTATGGTCTTTGCACGTTGCTCATTAAACTGGTTAAGGATTTAAAACCTGATTATGTGGTAGCTTGTTACGATTTGCCGGGGGATACGGTAAGGCACGAAGTTTACAAAGACTACAAAGGTAAAAGGCAAAAAATTGATGACGCTTTGATTACCCAACTAGAAAGTTCCAAGAATGTTTTTAAAGCTTTGAATATTCCTATGTATTCTCATCCAGGTTTTGAGGCGGATGATATGCTCGGCACAATCTCTAATGCGGTCAGTAAAGATAAAAATATTGATGTAGTCATCGCCTCGGGTGATATGGATACAATGCAGTTGGTCAAAGGTGAAAAGGTAAGGGTTTACACTTTGCGCAAAGGTATAAAAGATACAGTTATTTATGATGAGAAAGCGGTATTGGAAAGATTTAAATTTCTGCCAAAGTTTTTGCCCGATTACAAAGGTTTACGGGGTGATCCATCGGATAATATTATTGGCATTTCTGGAATTGGTGAAAAAACAGCCGAGGAATTAATTGTTAAATTTGGAAGTATTGAGGATATTTATAAAAAATTAAAGAAAGACGAAAAGTCTTTTGTAAAAATGGGGATAAAACCACGCATTATTGAACTTCTAAAATCGGGCGAAGAAGAAGCGCTTTTCTCTAAAATGCTTGCCACAATCCGTGTGGATGCGCCAATAAAATTTAAACTACCAGCTAAAGTGTGGCGCGAGGATGTAGATATTAAAAAAGTGCAAGAACTCTTTGTAGAACTAGAATTTAGAACTTTAGCTTCCAAAATTGCCGAGGTTTTATCAATTGAGATTGAACAAAAGGAAGTTAGGGAAGAAAATGCGGACGAGGCTTATGATACTGGGCTCATGCTGTGGGTGGTGGATTCGAGTAAAACAACCCCGACCCTAGAGGATGTTTTGTCTTATACGCGCAAGGATAATTTAAAAGACGCCCGGGTAGTTTTAGAGAAAATAATCAAAGATCAAGATTTGTCTTTTGTTCTGGACAAAATAGAGCGGCCGCTAATTCCGATTATAAAAGAAATGAAAGAAATTGGCATAAAGATTGATGCAGAATTTCTAAAAGATTTATCCAAAAAATATCATAAAGAGTTAAACATACTTGAGAAAAAAATATGGAAAATTACGGGTGAAGAATTTAACATTGCTTCACCCAAGCAGTTAGGGGAAATGCTTTTTGTCAAAATGGGTATTAAAACCAAGGGCCAGAAAAAAACTGCAACCGGCGGATTTTCGACTAAAGAATCAGAGTTGGAGAAATTAAAGGAAGAATACCCTATAGCTGGACTAATTTTAGATTATAGGGAGTTAGCTAAACTTCTAGGAACATACATTGATACAATCCCTAAACTTTTAGATAAAAATTCAAGGCTTCATCCAGAATTTATTCAAGCCGGGTCTGCGACTGGGAGAATGGCTAGTCAAAATCCAGGAGTGCAAAATATTCCGATAAAAACAGAGCTGGGTAGAGAAATTAGAAAGGCTTTTATTGCTGAAAAAGGTTATAAGATAGTTTCTTTTGATTATTCTCAAATTGAATTGCGTATTGCCGCTTTTCTTTCGGGCGACAAAAGATTAATTCAAATTTTTAAAAAAGGGGAGGATATTCATACTGCAGTTGCCTCTGAAGTTTTTGGAGTAAGGCCTGAAGAAGTAAATAAAACTATGCGTAATAAAGCAAAAGTAATTGATTTTGGTGTTATGTATGGCATGGGTGTGACAGCGCTTCAGAAAAATATTGGCACAACCAGGCAAGAAGCTCAGAAATTTCTAGATGAATATTTTAAACAATTCTCGGGTTTGGCAGAGTATTTGGAAAAAGTGAAAAAAGAGACAAATCAAAAGGGATATACAGAAACATTTTTTGGGCGCAGGAGGTATTTTCCTGAGATTCATTCGAGGTTACCTTTTATGAAAGCAGCGGCAGAAAGAATGGCGGTTAATGCGCCAATTCAAGGCACAGAAGCGGACATAGTTAAGCTCGCTATGATAGAAATCGACAAGGTTTTGGAAGCTAAGAAAATAAAAAAAGATGTTAGGTTACTCCTCCAAGTTCATGATGAGCTGGTCTACGAGGTAAAGAATGACTTAACCGAGAGAATAGCACCAGAGATCAGAAATATAATGGAAAATATTATACCGCCCGGAAAAATTTCTGGAGTTGTTTGTGTGGCGGAGGCAAATGTAGGTGATAATTGGGGTGAGCTACGCCGGTTGGCGTAGCGCAAGACCTTTGATAGTTTTTTATGAAGTATGATATAAAAAACAGAAAAGGTGTACAGCTCCAGTATGGAGAATTAAAAGAACTTCTATGATTCCGCATACACGAAGAGTTTTGTTTTTTAGAGACTTGGGAGCGCGACGGCGCGAGCACGAGGAATTTTTCAGCAGAAAAATATCCGTGCTCTAGAAAATAAAACTCTTCGTATGATTTATTTAATTTATGGCACTGATACAGATAAAGCTCGTAAGAAATTACACGAGCTTTTAGATTCTGCCACAAAAAAACGCCCCGGTTCAGAAGTTTTTAGAATGAATACAGAAAATTGGGAAGAGAGTCGTTTTGATGAGCTAGCGGTTTCTCAGGGCTTATTTGAACAAAAATATACAGTGGTTTTAGATAATTTATTTGAAAAAAAAGAAATTAAGGACTACGTTTTGGATCGAATAAAAGAAGTAGCTGAATCTGATCAAATTTTTTTAATGCTAGAAAATAAGGTTGATGCTACAAGTCTAAAAAAAATTAAAGAAGTTGCGAAACAAGTTCAAGAATTTCAAAAGAAGGAAGAAGACAAGTTCAAAAAACCTAGTGCGAGTATTTTTTCAATTGCAGATGGACTAATAAGCAAAGATAAAAAAAGACTATGGGTTTCCTTTATTGATTTTATTAACAAAGGGACTGCGCCAGAAGAAATTCATGGTATTTTTTTCTGGCAAATAAAAAATATGATATTAGCCAGTCGCTCCAACAATCTATCAGAAACAGGTTTATCACCCTTTGTGTATAAAAATGCTTTTAATGGTTCAAAAAAATATGATTTATC
>CAZQKP010000019.1:0-10173 GCA_964594005.1 uncultured Candidatus Saccharibacteria bacterium | reverse complement strand
ATGCCTTTTGCAGAATATAATTATCCCTTTTCTCACAAAGCAGAATTCGAAAAAAGAAGCCCGGCTGATTTTATAGCAGAGTACATCCCCCAAACGCGAACATGGTTTTACTACATGCATGTAGTTTCCAATGCCTTGTTCGGGCATGAAGCTTTTAAAAATGTTGTAACCACTGGCAATGTATTAGCGGTCGATGGCAGCAAAATGAGTAAATCCAAAAATAATTACACCGATCCACTTATATTAATGGACAAATTCGGAGCGGATGCTTTGCGTTATTACCTAACCACAAGTGTGGTTATGCAAGCGGAGGATCTATCTTTTTCAGATAGAGATGTCCAGGAAATCCATCAGAGGCTTCTCAATATTTTGCGAAATGTTGCAGTTTTCTACGAGACTTACAAAGGTAATTCAGAGCCAAAATTAAATGGTGATAATGTTTTAGACAGATGGATATCTATGCGCCTCAAACAATTGAGGGATGAAATGACAACAGGTTTAGATAGATTTGACTCAATTAGGGCTGGGCGGCCGCTCAAGCAATTTGTGGATGATTTATCTACTTGGTACTTGAGAAGATCAAGAGAGCGTTTAAAAACAGAGGGAAGTGAAGGGGAGAAGGTATCAGGGCATCTAGCTTTTATTTTGCGAGAATTGTCGAAAGTGATCGCACCGTTTGTACCGTATGTTGCTGAAGAGGTTTATCAAAAAGTAAAAGGTAAAGCAGGCCTCTTGAGTGTGCATCTAGAAGCTTGGCCGGAGGCGTCCGAAATAAATATTGATATGGATTTTCTCGCATTAATGGAAAGAACCCGAGAAATGGTATCTTCTGCTCTAGAGTTAAGACAAAAAGCTAATATAAAAGTGCGTCAGCCTTTAGCATCCCTAGCAATTCCCGAGAGTTTACCCAAAGAATTTTTAGAAATTTTAAGAGATGAAATAAATGTCAAAGAAGTAAAAATTGGTAGCGAATTGAATCTCGATACCAATTTAACAGCCGAGCTGCTAGAGGAAGGTTTGGTCCGGGATGTTATGAGGGGAATTCAAGATGTGAGAAAAACAGAAGGTTTAAATCCAAATCAAAAAATAAAGATAGTCGTGCAAACCGATCTAGAACTAGAAAAAATAATTAATTCCAGTCTAGAAAAAATTAAAATGCCGACTCAAGTTTCCAGCATCTCTTTTTCTAAAGAAGAACAAAAGCACAAGATAGCACTTGAAAAAAATAACCTCTCTGTTTCAATAGAGAAGTAATGTATCACATTTACTCTACCGAAGGGATTATTTTAAGGCGTGAGCCGCAAGGTGAGGCGGATTTGCTTTTGTATGTTCTAACTGAAAAATTTGGGCTAATTGTTGCTTACGTAAGATCTGCGAGAGTAATGAAATCCAAACTTAGATCTTCACTTCAGGAGTATGAATTAGCCCAGGTTTCCCTTATCAAAGCCAAAAATGGTTGGAAGGTGACCAATGTAAAGGCAAAAGAGAATTATTTTTTTGAAAACTCCAAGGCCGCCCAAAAAATACTTTCTCAAATTTCTAATTTTTTACTACGGACGATTACTGGGGAATTGCCACACCCTAAAATTTTTGAAACTGTGAAGACCGGCTTTGATTTTTTGAAACAGACAAATGAAAATAATCTGACTAATTTAGAGGCTCTTATGATGCTCAGGATCCTCCATGAACTAGGTTATGTTGCTAACTTACCAGAGACGGATCAATTTTTTAAGAATATGGAAGATTGGAACGAGGGGCTTCTAGAATCAGTAAACAAAAGCAAAAAAAATATTGTTCAGATTATTAACAAAGCAATAAAGGAGAGTCATTTGTAGTAGTTGTTTGTGGTATAATTTAAACATGTTAGAAGAAGAGGAAAGCAGCATTGAGCAGCTTAAAAAAGCACTCTATTCGCGAAACGAAAAGGTTGTTCCCAAAGAAAAAAGGACTCCAGTTTCTCCTCACGAAGTTGAAGCCCCAGCCAATTGGGGTGGTAATCGCACATTTGATTATTCGCCGGAAATGGTTATTAAAAAAAACAACTCTTTCTTCAATAAATTTTTAATTGGTAGTTTGGTATTTTTTGGCCTATCTTTGGCAGTAGCTATTTTTATTTTCTTTGGTGGGCTTAATATGATTTCTTCTAATAATTTGACGGTCACAATTACCGCTCCAAGTTCGGTTTCTTCTGGTGAAGAATTAGACATTGGGCTTTCAATTCTAAACCAAAATAGAACAGATTTAGAAGAAGCATCACTTGTGATTGATTATCCAGAGGGGGCAAAATCAGTAGGAGAGACAAATAGTCCGCAATCCCACGAAAAAATTGACCTCGGTACTATTGCTAAAGGAGATCGAGCAGATTACACCGTGAGATCACTCTTGTTTGGGGACAAAGATGTAACCAAAACGTTTAATTTTACTATCGAGTACAAGGTTAAAGGTTCCAATGCTACTTTTTCCAAGCAAAAAGCGTATGACGTGGTAATCGGCTCCTCGCCGCTTCTCTTAAATGTAAGTTATCCAACTCAAGTTACCTCTGGAAATAGTATGACACTTAAAATTGATGTTACCTCAAACTCTGCAGTGCCGCTCAAAAACACATTACTTAAAATAGAATATCCTTATGGCTTTACTTATGCCAGTTCCAACATTAAACCGGTTAGAAATAATTCTGTATGGAACTTGGGTGATCTAAAAAATGGGGACAAGAAGACCCTTACTGTTAACGGGACACTGATTGGCCAAAACCAAGAGGATCGCTCTTTTAGAATTACAGCAGGTACGCCAGGGTCGAGTGCCACAGATTTTACAGAAAGTCTGGCTCAAAATATTGTGACAATTGGTATTACCAAATCATTCTTCAACTTATCCATTTCAGGTGCAGATAACAATGTTGGTCCAAACCAAGGACTGAGCCTTGGAGTTAATTGGGAAAATACACTGCCTGATAAAATTTTAAATAATGTAGTCTTACTTAAACTCTCTGGCAATGCCCTAGATCAGTCATTAATCACAGTTTCTAATGGTGGTTTTTATCGCTCCAGCGATAACACAATTACTTGGGATAAAAATGGCGATTCTTTATTAAATGAAATCTCACCAGGTGATACGGGCAAAGTAGCATTCTCACTTCACACTCTACCTGATAGCTTGGCCAAGTTAATCAAAAATCCGCATATTGATATTTTGGCCACAATGTCGGGTGAGCGCGCGGGTGAAAACGCGGAAGGGGTTTCTTCAGTTGCTAATTACAGTATTAAACTTTCCTCCACCTTATCCTTAACTGGTAAGACTTACCATAGTATCGGGCCGCTCTCAAACACCGGGCCAATTCCTCCTCGCGTAGACAAAGAAACAACTTACACAATTTATTGGTCAATTGCTAATACTACCAATGATTTAAAAAATACAACTGTTACTGCTACTTTGCCTCAAGGGGTTGAGTGGAAAGGAGAAATTTCACCAAGTAGCCAAAGAGTTTCCTACGATCCAGATAGTCGAACTGTAACTTGGGAAGTGGGGAATGTTTCAGCAGGTGTTGGTTACAGTTACGCGGCAATGGAGGTTTATTTTAAAGTGGGTGTGACTCCTAGTGCCAATCAAATTGGAGATACTGCGGTGCTTGTTAATAATCAAGAAATAGATTCCTTAGATACATATAGTGGGGCGAGCCTTTCAAATAAAATTGTTCAATTAAATACAAACTATAGCGATCCAGACTTTACAAATGGTAAGGGCAATGTGACAAAGTAGCTGGAATTTCATATATTAAAGAAATGAAAAAAGACGAGGATTTAATGGAGAAAATTGTCTCTTTATGCAAGCGTCGAGGTTTTGTTTTTCAAAACTCTGAAATTTATGGCGGTTTAGCTGGCACTTTTGATTACGGCCACTATGGCCAGGCTTTGGCACACAATATCAAAGATTTATGGTGGCAGCATTTTGTCACGGAGCAGGAGAGCATGTTTGGTCTTTCAACTTCAACTATGATGCCTGAGGTTGTCTGGAAAGCGAGTGGACACCTCGAGGGTTTTTCAGATCCAATGGTAGTTTGTAAAAACGGGCATTCATTTCGGGCAGATCATCTAGATGGTGCTAACAAATGTCCCGAATGTGGCGCGGAATTTGTGCAAAAATCTGACTTCAATTTAATGTTTCCAGTTTCGGTTGGTTCCAATCAAAAAAGCGGTGCGCAGGCATATTTGCGAGGGGAAATTGCCCAAGGTATGTTTGTTAATTTTAAAAACATTCTGGATACCATGCATCCCAAACTACCATTTGGTATTGCTCAAATAGGCAAAGCCTATCGCAACGAAATTGCGCCGCGGGATTTTCTTTTTCGAGTCCGGGAATTTGATCTAATGGAATTTGAGTATTTTGTTAAGGGGGAGGATTGGCAAAAATATTTTGAAAATTGGCGCGAGGAAATGTGGAGATGGATTGACCGTGTAGGCATAAACAGAGAAATGGTTACAGAACTCGAAGTATCGGCAGAGGATAGGGCACATTATTCCAAGAGAACAGTTGATTTTGAATTTGAATATCCTTTTGGTAAAAATGAGCTTTATGGTTTAGCTTATCGTACCGACTATGATCTAAAAAATCATGGGGCTGCTTCTGGGGTGGACCTGTCCTATTTTGAAGAAGAAAGTAAAGACAAATTTATTCCCCATGTAATCGAGCCAACTTTTGGTCACGGTAGGACACTACTCGCAGTTCTACTTTGTGCTTATAGAGAAGATCAAATGGCAGGGGAGTCCAGAGTATATTTGGCTTTTAAACCGAGTTTGGCGCCAATTAAGGTAGCAGTTTTTCCCCTTCTTAAAAATAAACCAGAGTTAGTTAATAAAGCTAGAGAAATTTATAAAATCTTGAAAACAGAGTTCGGGGCAGTGGAATTTGATGACAACGGTAATATCGGCAAACGTTATCGCAGGCAGGATGAAATCGGCACACCTTGGTGTGTCACAGTTGATTTTGAGACAGTGGAAAAAGATTTGGGAGTGACTGTTAGAAATCGGGATACTGGGGAACAAGATAGAATGAAAGTAGAAGAGCTTCTCGTCTATCTTAAAGAGGAGCTCAAAAGCTAATTTTCATTTTTAATTAATGTTTTAGTGTGTTATAATCCAAAAATTAGCGTTAATTTAATTCTCCCGTGGAACTACGAGAACAAACTATTCATATAAGTGTCGGCAGCATTGTAAAAACTATTGCAGTTATTTTACTCTTTGTGGCTCTGTTTCTTTTGCGCGACTTGGTTTTAGTTTTACTTATGTCAATTGTTGTCGCTTCTGCGATTGAGCCAGCCACACAGTGGTTTACTAGAAGGCGATTACCGCGTTTGTTTTCAGTTATCCTGGTTTATTTTTGTATTGCGGTGGCGCTAGTTGGGATTGTTTTTTTCCTTTTAATTCCGCTTCTTTCGGAAATATCTGATTTTCTGCGAAATTTTCCATCATATTTTAATGCTCACTTGGTAGAGCAAACTATCGCTAACAGTGATTTTCTGTCTTCCCAATCATTTGTAGCTGGATTAACTAGCACTATCAATTTAACTCAGGTAATCGGAGAAATTAATACAATCATTGCTAATTTTTCTTCCAACGCCTTTGGCACAGTAACTACAATCTTCGGCGGGATTGTAAGTTTTATTTTAATGATTGTAATCTCCTTTTATCTTTCAGTAGAAGATGATGGGGTAGGTAAATTCTTAAAAGCGATTACACCTCTCAAGCATGAAAAATATGTCATTACTCTTTGGCGCAGATCCCAGAAAAAGATTGGCCTTTGGATGCAGGGACAATTTGTCCTAGCAATCATTATAGGCATGCTAGTTTATTTGGGACTCCTTATTTTAAATGTACCGAATGCACTATTACTTGCGTCTCTTGCTGCAGCATTCGAGATCATACCCTTATTTGGCCCAATTTTAGCCTCTATTCCTGCAATTGGTATTGCTATATCGAGTGGAGGCTTAGCCCTAGCTCTACTAGTGGTTGGCTTATATATAATCATCCACCAGTTTGAAAACCAGCTAATTTATCCTTTGGTTGTGAAAAAAGTAGTGGGTGTCTCGCCTGTAATTTCTATCATTGCCTTGGTGGCAGGTTTTAAATTAGCTGGCTTTTTAGGTCTAATTCTTTCAGTTCCGCTAGCAACAGTAGTAATCGAATTTGTCAGTGACTTTGAAAAAGATAAGATCGAGAAGTTTGAAAGGATGAATGCCTCCGAATAAATTTCTCGCGATATGGAGAAAAATTTTTACATTACAACTACTTTGCCATATGTGAATGCAGAGCCACATATTGGTTTTGCAGCGGAAATTGTTCACGCTGATATTTTAGCTCGCTACGCCAAACTCGCTGGTCATGAAGTATTTTTTAATACTGGCACAGATGAGCATGGCAGTAAAATTTACCGCAAGGCAATAGAAGAAGGCAAGGATCTAAAAAAATATGTGGATGAGTATGCTCTTAAATTTAAAGATCTAAAAAATGCTCTAGGCTTAATGCAGGAGATAAATTTTGTTAGAACGACGGATGAGCATCATAAAAATGCAGCTCAAGAATTCTGGCGAAAATGTGACAGTGCTGGGTTTATATATAAAAAAAATTACAAAATTAAATATTGCGTGGGTTGCGAGCTGGAAAAAACTGATTCGGAATTAGAGAACGGCAAATGCCCACTTCATCCTAATTTAGAAATCGAGCTTATTGATGAGGAAAATTACTTTTTTAAATTCTCTGAATTTCAGAAACCGCTTTTAGATTTTTATAACGATAACACTCAATTTGTAGTACCAGATTTTCGTTTTAATGAAATCAAATCTTTTGTCTCTCGCGGGCTAGAGGATTTTTCTATCTCTCGACTTAAATCTAAGATGCCGTGGGGAGTAGATGTGCCAAATGATCCGGAGCATGTAATGTACGTTTGGTTTGATGCTCTTGTAAACTACATCAGCGTACTCGGTTGGCCGGAAAATATTACTAATTTTAATAAATGGTGGCCTGGGGTGCAGATAGCGGGTAAGGACAATTTACGTCAACAATCAGCTATGTGGCAGGCAATGCTTATGGCGGCTGGTTTGCCAAATTCTAAGAACATAATTATACGAGGGTTTATCAATAGTGGCGGCCAAAAAATGTCTAAATCTTTAGGAAATGTAATAAACCCCTTTGATCTTGTCGATGAGTATGGTTCTGATGCGGTGAGGTATTTTCTAGCCAGGGAGGTGAATCCATTTGAAGACAGTGATGTAACTAAGGAGAGAGTTAAAGATGCCTATAACGCCAATTTGGCTAATGGGTTGGGTAACCTAGCTTCCCGTGTGCTCACGTTATCAGAGAAGTATTTAGAGAAATGCCCAGATATTCCTGAAAAGTCTGATTTCACAGAATATTTTGCTATTTATGATACTTTTGATATTAAAAAGGCTGCTGATTTTGTGTGGGATAAGATTTCCGCACTTGATAAGAAAATTCAAAGCACCGAACCATTTAAACTAGTTAAAGTTGATGAAGAAAAAGGCAAAGAATTAATCAAGGAACTGGTTTTAGAGCTTTATCAAATTGCGAGGTTACTTAACCCTATCTTGCATGCAACAAACGAAAAGTTGAAGAAATTAATACGGGATAACAAAAAACCTGAAATGCCGTTGTTCCCTCGCAAAGACTAAGATGCAATACGAATATTTTGATATTCATTCTCATTTAGATGTAAGTGATTTTGATAATGATAGGGAAGAGGTTATAGCGGAAATGCAGAAAAATAAAATTGGCACGATCACAATCGGGGCTGATTTAGAAACATCTCAAAATGCAGTGAGTCTCTCCGAGAAATATGAAAACGTTTTTGCTTCCGTCGGGCAAATACCATCGGATTTGAACTCTGATTCAGTTTACTCAGAAGATTTGGAAGTTCTAGCTGATAACAAAAAAGTCGTAGCGATAGGGGAATGTGGGTTGGACTATTTTCGCGACGAATCGTTACCCATTAAAAAGATTCAGAAAACAATATTTGAGTATCATATTAATTTGGCTTTAACTAAAAACCTACCCCTTATGTTGCATGTGCGAGATAAAAAAGGAGCATTTTATGCGTACAAAGATTCACTGGATATACTAGAACATCACTCTAGAATTTCTGGGAGTAAACTTAGGGGCAATGCACATTTTTTTGCAGGCAATCTAGATGTTTTAAAAAGATTTTTGAGCGTTGGCTTTTCAGTTTCGTTTACGGGAGTAATAACTTTTACTCATGACTATGATGAGTTAATTAAATTTGCTCCTTTAGATAAACTGATGTCAGAAACGGACACGCCTTTTGTGGCGCCTGTGCCATATCGGGGTAAGCGGAATTCACCACTCTATGTGCCGGAAATAGTTAAAAAAATAGCAGAAATTAGAGGTGAAGATATTTCTATGGTCAAAACACAGTTAGTTAAAAATGCTCTAGACTCATTTGATATCAGGACAAAATAGGGTACTTATCCACATTTTCATTTTTAACCTATTTTAGGTTCTCTGGCCTCTGCTACCGACACCTCCTAATCCATTTAGCTAAGTTGCTAAGAATTAATTTAACTCGATACACAAAAAATAATATGATTTTATCGAATCTGGACTTTATATAACATTCATAAACCTTAATAAATTGGTTCCTAAAATATACATATTTTTCGGGGCCCAATTTCAGGTAACTTAGTTTGATAATTGGGTTAACCCAATAGGATTTTTTAATCGGCGTTGCTTAAGTTCTATGCTTAGGGCTCCGGGCCGATAGAAATTTATAATAAATAAATAAAAATATGGCTAATTATAAAAATAATCTTAATAAAAATGATAAAATATATGTTAAATCGCTGGGCGTTTTAGCCCTAATTTGCGGTAATGAAAAGCGATACAATAAATTTCAATATTAGGCTAAATTTGTACTTGGTTTTCGGGGTTATTTTCTTACTCTCTTTTTTTGTCCTAATCTTTTTTCCTAGGGTGACTCATGCAGCTTACTACCCCAATTCTCAGGTTGTCGAGGCTGCAGAAAATTATGAAGGTTTATCCGGCCAAACCTTAATAGATAAATTCAATCTTTTATTTGTTAACTTGGGTAGTGATTTTTCAGTAAATCAGGATTTTAATTCTGAACCAGTTGTTGTTGCTAACGGAAATGCAGTACTCACTGAGGTGGATGAGGTGCTCACTCAAAGTTCGGAAGAGGTCTCTTTTTTAAAAAATTCGGTTTTTGATTATTTTAAGGAATTATCTTTGAGTTACGGCCAAATAAATTATCCTAAAATTTCTTTCTCAAATTATTTGAACGGTAAATTATTTGCGATTAATTTATTTGGCCAAGAAGTTTTAAGTTCGATTAAAGATTTGAAAAATGCTGCTGTAACATACCCAGTTAATATTTCAGTTGCAGGAAAAATATTAGCTCAGTCCGCTCCAATAAAAAAACAAAATAGTGGTAAAAAAGAAATTTCTGCTTTGATGACGGGCAAGCCTGAAGTTTTGTCCGCCAGTGCTTCCAAACAAGTTGCTTTGAGCCTCAACCCATTTCAACGAGTGGTAAATAATTATTATGTTTCGACTACAACCACAAATTATATTTCTAAAAAAGATCTCGAGACTAGACTTCAAAAATTTTACAATGATTTAACTTTAAAACTCTCTAGTCCAAATTCAAATCAAAATTCAAACAATCTAGACTTAAGTAATGAGATTGCAAATATTTATCGACAAATCGCTCTAACCCAAAAAATTGATCAGATATCGAATGTTACAATTACTAATCCAACTATTGTAAGCGGGGGTACTACTGTGACTTTGACCAATGCAGGTAGTACAACCATAACTAATTTAGTGGTTAATAATACTTCGACCTCAACATTTGCTGGCGGAATTGACCTTAGTTCTGGCTGTATTTCCATAAATGGCACATGTATATCAGGTGGAGGTGGCAGTGGTTCTCCGGGGGGGTCAGACACCCAGGTCCAATTTAATGATGGAGGGTCATTCGGAGGTAATTCTAATTTTGTCTTTAATAAATCAACTGGTCTAGTTGGGGTTGGTACAAGTACTCCAAGATACCTTCTAACCCTCTCTTCCTCCACAGCCCCTCAACTCTCCCTCTCCGCTGGAGCAAACTTTGCTCAAACAGTCTTCCGTA
>CAZQKP010000018.1:2965-10871 GCA_964594005.1 uncultured Candidatus Saccharibacteria bacterium | reverse complement strand
AGCATGCGGCAAGTATAACAAAAAGAGTATTTTTGTAAAATGTGCTATATTTTCGCTATGAGGCTTCATAGATTTCACGTGGGGGGACCAATTACGGAAAACTTTGAAGTTACTGATCGGGATCTAGTTCATCAATGGAGTCATGTTTTTCGTTATAACGTAGGCAGTCAAGTTATTCTTTTTGATGATAGTGGTGTAGATTATTTAGCTATTATTACTTCTCTGCGAAATTTAGGTGCAACTCTTTCTATACTTGAGAAAAAAAATAATCGCCTTAAACAAAAAAGGGACCTAACTTTGTGTTTGGCTATAACCAAAAAAGGAAACATTGATTTAGTAATTGAAAAAGCAACTGAGTTGGGAGTAAAAAATTTTATTCCTTTTATTTGTGATCGGAGTGAAAAGAAAAATGTCAAAATTGAGAGACTTCAGAAAATTGCTATCGAAGCTTCCGAGCAATCTGGTAGGGGAGATATTCCAGTTATTCGTCCAGTAATCGACTTAGCCAATTTGTTAAACAGTGATAATTTGCTTCCAGACAGAGTGTTGTTTCTCGATAGAAATGGCAAGCCAGTAACTGAAGTTTTCAAAGAAGATATAGATAAACTCGCAATCTTTATTGGCCCTGAAGGTGGCTGGAGTGAAGGGGAGATAAAAGAATTTTCTAAGCACAATATTCAAAGTGTTTCACTGGGCTCTCAAATTCTGCGCAGTGAAACAGCGGCGGTAGCTATTTCAAGTTTATTGTTACTTTAAAATTTCTTTCTCACACTTTCCTTTTTGAAAACACTCACCTTCTCCTGCGGAAGGTTCGTTCTGGTCCTCGGTCTCTATCTGTCAAGAAGGGTGCCTTGACAGATCCAAGCTAGAGGCCTGCGGATGTTTCAAAAAGAAAAGTGCTCAACGAAATTTTATCTAAGTTAATTACTGTTTCTCCAAAAATTGAAAAACTAATTCGTTAGTTAAAAAAGTTTCCACATAAATCCTAACTCGAAAGCGATCCGCGTCTTTGTGGTGAGACAGAATATGTTCCATTTCTTTTTTCACATCTTCCTCCTTTGGTGAAATTTTTTCATCTTTGGCAATAGTGTTTAGAATAACTTGGGACTTAGCGCGTTTAAGAGCTACAGGTTTACCTTCGTTTTTAATATCTTCTTCTGTTTTCTTAATATGTTTTAAGTATTCTTCAAAACTTAAACCATTGCGAGCAATGTCATCTTTTAATTGAGCAATCATTTTTTCTTGTTCACCTTCAATTAAGATTTTAGGTAAATCGATTTCGGACTTGGTCATAATTTCTTCTAAAATCTCGACTCGCTTTTTGTCCTTTTCTTTTAGATTCTTTTCAAAAATAATATTTTCTTTTATTTTTTGATTTAAATCATTTAGATCTTCAGCGCCAACTATTTTGGCAAAATTTTCGTCTAGTGGAGGTAAATCTTCCCCCTTTATTTCTCCATGGTTATGATCATCATCAGCTAAATTTCCCTCTGCATGCATTTTTTGGTGCGCAATGTTTTGACGTAAATTTAAGATTACATCATCTACTTCTTTTTCCTCAGCTTCTATTTTTTTGTTTTCTTTTTTGTTTACTTCAGCTGAAATTTTTCTGTAGTCGGCTAGTTTTACTTCAGGCAGAAGAAAAGTCTTTACTTTAAATTCGAGTGGTGCACCAACCCCAATTTTGGTTATGTTTATCTCCGGTCTACCAATTGCATCTATTTTGTGCTCATTTAAAATATTTGGGTATTCTTCACTTAATGCAATTTCCGCCGCCTCTTCTAATAGACTCATTTCACCAACTTTTTGGGCGACTAGGTTTTCCGGCGCCATGCCTTTACGAAAGCCAGAAATTTCAACTGACTCCTTGAATTTTTTTAGAGCTTTTTCGCGTAGCTCACCCATTCTCTCGGCTGAGATTACTCCTGTAATCTCAAGTTCTCTTTCGGGGAGATTATTTAGAGCAATATTCTTGTAGTTTTTGGACATGCCTAAAACAGTACATGGCAATCTAAATTTTGGCAACTAAAAACCGCCCAAAACTGAGCGGTTTTTAGAGCGTAGTCTGTCTTAATTATGGGTTTGCTTGCATTTCTGTCCCAAGATTTTCAGTAGCTGTAGAATTCAAGTCAGTTTGGATTGAACTCAAATTATCTGATTCAACAGCAGATGGCCCATTAGAATTTTGAGGAGTATTATCTGAAACCATTTGTTGAGTTAGCTTGGCCTCTTCAACTCGTTTGCCCCAGAAATAAAGTCCACCTAAAATAATAATTGCAATGATGAGGATAGTTGCGATGATTCCCCCAACACCTGATTTTTGTGTATTGTCCATTTTATTTTGCTTTTTATATTATAAGTTAGCTGAGGCAGATGTCGTCGTGGTTGCATGAAGTCCAGATTGACCCATTAGAATCCCCACAATTTTCATCATTGTTTCTTTAGCTTCTCTTAAATGCATTTCTACATTTTTACCGTCCGTTCGCATCAAAACTAAAGTGGCTCTAAGTTTGACTTTGGTACTACTAGCTGTCTCCTGTGAAATTTCTGTATTTACATCTGTTTGAAGGGTTGCAAATGCGGTTTTAGCTTCATCTAAATGACCCTTTGCAGTTAAGGCAAGCGTTTCTGCTTCGGTAGTATCCCCCCCGTTTGCTTTGACTTTATCAATTCGTGAAACAAGTCGAGCCAAAATATTTTCCAAGCGAGTAATAACTAAATCATATCTCGCAGTCATCTTTAGAAATTTGTGCTCACCCACTTTTTCCATTCTAGGCATGGTCGTGCTTGCCATCATCACTCGCATTTCCATTCGCAAGGCCTCCATTTTTGTTTTTAGAGTAGTCGAAGACATTACGTTAGTTCCCATTGCAAAAACAAATACTGGGCTAAGAATCATACTTCCAAGCAAAATTCTTAAAATAAATTTCTTTAACATATGAAAAGTCTTTTGATTAATAATATCTGATTATACACTTTATTTGATTTAGAGTCACCGAGAATGTATCATTGCCTTTATGGAAAATAAAACAGTCAAGGTCTTTGGCCATATGGCCCCAGATACTGACACAACTTGTAGTGCGATTCTGTGGGCATGGTATTTAAACAATCACACTACCCTAAAGGCTACCCCTTACGTTCTAGGCCCCCTTAATAAGGAGACGCAGTTCGTCCTAAATTATTACAAGATTTCTGTGCCTGAGCTCCTTGAATCAATTAAGGATGGTGAAGATGTAATTGTTGTCGATACCAATAATCCGCAAGAACTTTTTCCAAATATATCAGAGGCAAATATTTTACAGATTATTGATCACCATAAATTAAGTGGTCTGACTACAAAATCTCCAGTTAACGCTACACTCAAAACATGTGCTTCCACCGCGACTATTATATATGACCTGTTAGGCGAGATTAAATTACCACAGGAAATGGCAGGTTTGATTCTCTCTTGCATTCTTTCGGATACACTTGCTTTTAGGTCACCCACCACAACCCCCCATGACAAAGATGTAGCTGAAAAATTGGCAAAATCACTGGCTGTAGATATCACAGATTATTCCAATCAAATGTTTAGGGCTAAGTCAGATGTGTCAGATTTTACCGATCAAGGTCTTATTAATATGGACAGCAAGAAATACCCGGTAGGGGATAAAAATATTCGGGTTTCTGTTCTGGAGACAACGGCTCCAGACCTTATTTTGGAGAGAAAATCGGGTATAATTTCTGCTATCAAAGATGCGATTAGGGAGGAAGGTGACATAGACGATGTTCTCCTTTTTGTGATTGATATTGTAAAGGAAGAAGCTACAGTTTTAACCTACAGCAAATTAACCAAGGAGATAGTCTCGGCGTCTTTTGGGGTTAGTGTCGAGAGTGATACAGAGGTTTTACCCGGAATTCTCTCCAGAAAAAAACAAATATTGCCGGTTTTGAAATTACCCTAATTATTCTGACAGTGTCTCCTCAGGGACAGATTCCTCCAAAACTTTTTCTTCTTTTGGTTCTTCCTTTTTACCGCCAGTTGATTGAATATCAATCTTCCAACCAGTTAGTTTTGCGGCGAGACGCACATTTTGGCCACCCTTACCAATAGCAAGAGATTGCTGGTCGTCAGAGACAACAACCGTTGCTTGTTTTTCAGCTTCATTTATTTCAACCGAGAGTGCTTTGGCAGGCGAGAGGGCATCTTCAATAAATTTTTTAGGATCCTCCGACCACTCAATTATATCTATTTTTTCGCCGCGAAGTTCGGACATAACAGTTGAAACACGTACACCACGCTGGCCCACCATGGAACCAACCGGATCAATATGTGGATCTTTGGTTGCGACGGCAATTTTGGTGCGTGAACCCGCTTCGCGAGCAACTGACTTAACTACTACTGTGCCGTTCGCAATTTCTGGGGCTTCACTTTCAAAAAGTTTTTCTAAAAATTTAGGATGAGAGCGAGAAAGTCGGAGGAACACACCTTTACCAGACTCTTCTACTCTATACAAGTAAGCTCGAACTCTTTCACCTTGCGAAAATCTCTCTCCCGGAATCTGTTCTTCATACGGTAAAAGTCCTGTGGCTCGGCCCATATCCAAGAAAATATTGCCACGCTCTATTCTTTGGACTGTGCCAGTTACAATTTCTCCCTCGCGTTTGCCGTATTCACCTAAAACGGAAACTTTTTCCGCTTCTCTTATTTTTTGCATTATAACTTGCTTGGCGGTTTGAGCTGCAATTCGGCTGTAGTCTTCCTGATTTTCAAGCGGGAAGATCATTTTCTCTCCCAACTCTACACCCTTTTTAATTCTTTTCGCGTCTGCAATTAAAATATGTTTTTCTGGGTTGTAGATCTCTTTTTCTACTTCACCTTCTTTAATTTCTTCCGGCAGATCTTCTGGGTCCATCACCACAGTAGTGTCATCCACGACAATTTTCACCTGAAACATTTCAGTTTTTCCTGTGTTTATATCGAATTTAGCCTCGATTATCTGACCCTTTTTGCCGTATTCTTTTCTGTAAGCAGTCGCAAGGGCAAGTTCAATAGCCTCAATAATTTTTTCTCGAGGTATGCCACGCTCTTCTTCTAACTGAGTTAGGACAGAGCCAATTACTTTAAGATCTACCATGTTATTTGTCTTTATTTTTTAAAAAAGGTCGCCCGGATGGGCGAACTTCAGTGACTTTATACTACCATAATCTAAAGTTTTTTGTCAAATATAACTGTTTGTGCATACCCTCGGCTTTATTTGAAGTTTTTTGATATAATTATTAAAACATCCTAATGCACATTGAAGAGTCACAGTTAAAAGATTTCATTCTAGACTCGGGGCTAGTTTCCCGAACGGACATAAACGCGGCTGAAAAAGAAGCCAAGGACAAAAGCATAAATATAGGCAAGGTTTTAGTTTCCAAGGGTAAATTAACTGAGGATGATCTGCGTCGCATGCAGGCGTATATTCTAGGAATTCCCTTCGTCGATCTCAAGGGTGAAAAATTACCTTTTGATGTACTCTCTTTAATCCCAGAACCAATCGCCCGTAATCATAATGTGGTTGCATTCAAAAAGACTGATACAGCACTCGAAGTCGCAATGTTAGACACCGAGGACTTAACAGCAATTGATTTTATAAAAAAGAAAACAGGTCTTAAGATTTTGCCGCGCTTGACGGATGCAGACTCCATGAAAAGTGCTATTCTGCAGTATCAAAAATCGCTCAAAGCTGAATTTGGCGATTTAATCCAGGAAGATATCGGTTCAATAAAAAATCTACCGACTGAAAATTCTGGAGAGGAACTAGACGAAAAAGATTTGAAAAAAATGGCGGATGAAATTCCGATGATCCGCATTGTGGATACTTTGCTGAAGCACGCAATCCTGCAAAACGCATCCGATATTCACATTGAACCGCAGGAAGGTCAGCTTTTAGTACGTTATCGCATAGACGGTATTCTCCACGACGCCATGGTATTGCCAAAAAACATGGGAGCATCCGTTGCGGCACGTATAAAAGTGCTGGCTTCACTCAAGCTCGACGAAAAAAGATTACCGCAAGATGGCAGGTTTAAGATTGACGCAGATGGAGAGAAAGTTTCTTTCCGTGTTTCCACCTTGCCGACTTACTACGGCGAAAAAATTGTGATGCGTCTTTTACGAGACAATGTTTCTGGTTTTACTTTGGAGAGTTTATCTTTTCATGGCGAAGGCTTAGATAGAATTCATCGGGCTCTCAAGTCAACAACCGGCATGATTTTGGCGACCGGTCCCACTGGCTCAGGAAAAACTACTACGCTTTACACAGTTTTAGATATTTTAAATGTGCCAGATGTAAATATTTCTACAATTGAGGACCCAATAGAGTATCAAATGAAAAGAATAAACCAAACTCAAGTTCGTCCGGAGATTGGTTTTACTTTTGCAAATGGTCTCCGTACTCTAGTGCGACAAGACCCGGATGTAATTATGGTGGGGGAGATCCGCGATAATGAAACCGCGGCACTCGCAGTGAATGCGGCTTTAACTGGTCACGTAGTTTTATCCACGCTTCACACTAACTCCGCTTCTGGTGCAATTCCACGCCTAATCGACATGAAAGTTGAGCCATTTTTAATTGTTTCTACGGTAAATATAATAGTCGGCCAGAGATTAGTACGAAAATTAACAGATCAAAAAGAAAAATATTTCTTAAGTAAGCCAGAAATTACTACTTTGGGTAAATCAATTAACTTGGATAAGGTTTTGGATGAGTTAAAGAATGAAAAAATTATAGATAAATCTGCAACATGGGAAAAAGTGCCATTTTACAGGGTGAAAAAAGACGCCAAGCCGGAAGAATCATATTCCGGCCGTTCCGGCATTCACGAAATCCTAAAAGTTTCGCCAGCAATTAAAGATGTAATTTTAAAATCTGGTACTTCCGACGATATCCAAAAGGTTGCGGAAGCAGAGGGTATGCTAACTATGATTGAGGATGGCATTTTCCAAGCGGTGCAGGGGATTACAACAATTGAAGAGGTACTTAGAGCAATTTCAGATTAATATTATGCCGCTATTTAGATATGAAGTAATGGATAAGGAAGGTAAGAGAGTAAATGGAGTACTCGAAGCCAAAGATAAATTCGCTTTATTTCATGAGGTTAAACAAGACGGTAGTACAGTAGTTTTTGCTGAAGAAGTTAGAGATAAAAAAGGTATTCCATTTCTAAACAACTTACCCTTTTTTAATCACGTAAGCACACACAATAAGATTATTTTTGCACGTAATCTTGGCAAAATGCTAGAAGCCGGGCTGCCATTAACTAGAGGCTTAACCATTATCCAAAAAGAATCAACTGGGGAACTTAAAAAAATTCTGGGGGCACTCAATGACTCAATTTCCAATGGTAATAATTTAAGCGAGGCTATGAAAAACTATCCCAATATTTTTTCGGAACTTTTTGTTTCCATGACAAAGGCTGGAGAAGAGTCTGGCAATCTAGCAACTGCTCTGGAAAATGTGGCAATGCAGATGGAAAAAGCATATCAACTCAATCGTAAAATTCGAGGAGCTTTAATTTACCCCGCTGTAATTTTAGGCCTCATGATTGCGATCGGGATTACCCTCATGATTTATTTGGTACCAACTTTAACTCAAACATTTAGTGGTTTGGGGGTGGAGTTGCCTATTTCCACGCGGATTATTATTGCTATAAGTAATTTTCTTTTGAATTATTTTCCATTTGTTATTATCGGTTTGTTTTTCTTAGTTTTTCTTTTTATTTTTGCGTTCAAGTCTAAAATTGGTCAAAGAATCTTTGATTACATACTTTTACGAATTCCGGTAATTAAAGAAATGGTAAAACAAGTTAATTCGGCTAGAACCACGAGAACTTTATCCTCCCTTCTTTCTTCCGGAGTAGATATTGTGGTTGCAATCGG
>CAZQKP010000018.1:0-2865 GCA_964594005.1 uncultured Candidatus Saccharibacteria bacterium | reverse complement strand
CTCGCGGTAGGATTCTTTGCGGTGTCAGTTATTTCGCCTATTTATTCTATTGGCGATAAACTTAATTAATGAAAACAAAAGGATTCAGTATTTTGGAATTAATAGTTGTCCTCGCGGTAATGGCAATTTTGGTTGCTATATTTTTGAATACTTTTATTGTTTTTCGCAAAAATCAAGCTTTGGCTAAAGATTCCGAAACAATTGCCCTGGTTTTAAATGAAGCCAGGAATTTAACTTTAGACTCTAAAAATTCATCAAATTACGGCGTGCATATTACGTCTAGCAAAGTCACTTTTTTCGTGGGCAATACTTACGGCGCGGGTAATTCAGGCAATATGGATTATGCTTTAAACACAACTGACACGATTATTACTATTAGCTTAACTGGAGGCGGTAGCGACGTAGCTTTTCAGCGTTTAACAGGCGAGACCAGTCAAAATGGCACGGTCACTATTTCTTCACCTGGAATAAGTCAAACTAAAACTGTTACAATATATAAGACAGGGCTCATTGAGGTTCAATGATAAAATTTTCATCGGGTTTAGCATTAGTTGAAATAGTCATTGGCGCCGCCATTATGACGGTAGGCATCTTGGCGATTAACATTTCCTACAATACTTATTTACAGTATGCCTTAGCTAATCAGCATAATGTAGAGGCAGCCAATCTATTATCCGAAGGCGAAGAAGTTTTTTCTATTTTTCGGTACAAGGATTGGAATTATATCGGCAAACTTTCTACTACCACTACTTACTATTTAACTTTCACGAGTGATTGGGCAACTACCACGACTCCAGTTTATGTGGATGGGATGTATTTGCGTAGCATTATCATTTCGGATGTAAAAAGAGATGGAAATGATCGCATAGCAACAAGTGGTACGTACGATCCATATACTAAACAAATTACGGTTACAGTTTCTTACTACCAAGGTCATGCGACCACAACCAAAACTATTTCTGCCTACATTGCCAATATATGAAAACTTTAACAAAAAATAGAGGTTATTCTCTGGTCGAAATGGTGATTTACATTGCTATCCTATCTTTTATTGCGTTAATAGTAATTGAAATGCTTCTCTCCCTCACAACTTCTTATCGACTAGTTACTGCCCTGCGAGTTACTGAACAATCCGGGATTGATTCTATGGAAAGAATGACAAGAGATATACGCCAGGCTGCAAGTGTTGATACAGGGAACAGCACTTTGGGTACTAGTCCAGGAGTTTTAACTTTACAGAGTAATCTAAATGGAGTGCTTTCAACTACCACCAAATTTTACGTGCAAAGCGGAGTGCTGAAGGTTGATGTGAACGGCTCTTATGTTGGTCCACTCTCACTTTCTAGTACGCAAGTTACGGGTTTAACTTTTCATTATTTAGATGAAGGTACTAGTACCGCAGTAAAAATTGATTTAACCATTTCTGCGGCAGTTGGTACAACAACCAGAGTTAAAAATTATCACAATACTATTATTTTAAGAGGTATATGACGAAAATTTCGAGAAAAAAATTTAATTCTGGTCAGGCTATGCTTACAATGGTTGTTTTTTTCATGTTTGCCTCGATCGTGGTTGTTTTTGGTATCATCAATCCCATCTTAAAAGAAGCGGCTATCTCGAAAAATTTAGTTAGTTCTTACCAAAGTTATTATACCGCCCAAAGTGGTCTGGAAGATGTCTATTATCGAATAATAAACAGCAAACAATACACCACCCGGGAAGATTTAAGCTTAAATAATAGTACGACTACCACCCAGACTTCTGATATAGCCAATGGCAAACAAATTACTGCCTTAGGTACCACTTCCAGTCTCGCGCGAAAATTGCAAATGAATATACTTTTGGGCACAGGTATTTCTTTTCATTACGGAGTTCAGTCTGGGCGGGGGGGTTTCGTTTTACAAAACTCCTCCAGTATTATCGGCAATGTGCATTCTGCGGGGAGTGTTACTGGTGCCGGCAATTATGTTTATGGTGATGTAGTCTCTTCAGGTACCGGCGGCCTTATTGATGGTATTCATGCTACTGGCACTGCTTTTGCTCATGTTATAAAAAATTCAACTATAGATAAAGATGCCTACTACGTATCTATTAGTAATACCTCAGTGGGGGGGAATAGTTATCCAGGTAGCTCGGATCAAGGTGATGTACCTTTGCCAATTCCAGATAGTCAAATAAGTGAATGGGAGTCTGATGCTACTGCCGGGGGTTCTGTTACATGTTCTGGAGGGAAGTATAGTATTACTAGTAACACTTCTATTGGTCCTAAAAAGATTCCCTGTGATTTATTAATAAAAGGTACAGGAATAATTGTGACCATTACTGGACCGGTTTGGGTTACAGGAAATATTGATACCCAAACAAGTCCAACTATAAAAATGTCATCTGGGCTAGGTAGTCAGAACGTGGCAATAATTGCAGATAACCCTTCTGATCAATCAGGTAGTGGAATAATAACTATTGGTCAAAATACTGTTTTTCAGGGAACGGGACAATCGGGTTCCTATGTTTTTATGATTTCTCAAAATAATAGTTCCGAAACTGGAGGTTCAACTAATGCGATTAACATGGGTCAAGGGGCATCCGCGCTCGTAGCGTACGCTGCTCATGGGCAAATAACACTTCAACAATCAGTCAGCATAAAAGAAGTAACTGCTTATAAAATTATCTTACAAAACAGTGCCAATGTTACATACGATACAGGCCTACCATCAGTTTTATTTGAGAGCGGTCCTTCCGGGGGTTATGACATAACTTCTTATCAAGAAATACAATAGAAGTTCCAAATCTCTTACTTACCATATTTCTCAAAAAGCACGGATAAATTTCTACTGAAATTTTCCTCGAGCTCACGCCGTCGCGCTC
>CAZQKP010000017.1:0-11041 GCA_964594005.1 uncultured Candidatus Saccharibacteria bacterium | reverse complement strand
TGGAAAAAATTTTCAGAAGAAGTACGAAAAGCATATCCTGGTATGAGTGTAATCGAAGCCCTAGAAAAAATCGAGAAGGATTTTCCAAAAGAAGATGAAAAAAACTAGAGTTGATATTCCATTTTTAATATCTGTTTTTATTCTAGTTGTTGCAGGCTATTTAATTTTTGCCTCTGCCTCTTTGGGTCTTTTGTCCAAACAACCTCAGATTTACTCTAATGTTGCTTTCAATCAAACTTTTTTTGGTTTTTTTCTGGGCGTAATACTCTGTATTATTACATCCCAAATAGATTATAAAATCTATCGCAAATATGCTTTCTTGATTCTGGCTGGATCAATCGTGGCATCTCTCCTAGTTTTTGTGCCCAAAATTGGAATAGCGCATGGTGGCGCGCGTCGTTGGGTAGATGTTTTCGGTATTTCATTTCAATCTTCAGAATTATTAAAAATTGGTTTTATCATTTTCTTTTCTGCCTGGATGGCCAAAATGAAAGACAAGGCCAAAGATTTTAAGCATGGTTTTCTACCATTTTTAATTTTGACCGCAGTTACAGGCGCAATTTTACTTAAGCAACCTGACACTGATACTTTTTTAATAATTGTTTTTTCTGGTCTAGCAATTTTTATTGCTGGCGGAGGAAGATGGCGTTACATCATTATTACAGGGATTATTTGTATATTAGGTCTTGGCGTTTTGGCGGTAGAGAGGCCGTACATTATGAGTCGCATAACCACATTCATGCACCCAATCCAAAATTCTCTCGGCAGTGGTTATCAAATACAGCAATCACTAATCCCAATAGGCAATGGCGGCATGTTTGGGCGGGGCTTTGGTCAAAGTATTCAAAAATTCAATGTCCTACCGGAGCCGATAGGGGACTCAATTTTTGCAGTAGAAGGAGAGGAGTTCGGTTTTGTAGGAACGACTTTTCTTATTCTACTTTTTGTATTTTTTACCTTTAGAGGCTTAAAAATTGCTGATAAAATACCTGATAATTTTGGTAGACTGCTCTCTTTAGGAATTGTTATAATGATAGTGTCGCAGGCTTTTGTAAATATTGGTGCGATGGTGGGGGTTTTGCCTCTATCGGGCATTACTTTGCCTTTTGTAAGTCATGGTGGCACAGATTTATTTATGACTTTGGGGGAAGTGGGTATAGTCATGAATATTTCTAAACATATAAAAAATAGATAAAGATGAGAATACTTTTTACGGGTGGCGGGACGGGGGGACATTTTTACCCAATCATCGCTGTTGCGGAAGAAATAAATGAAATAGCAAAAAATAACAGGCTAATTATGCCTGAGCTGTATTACATGTCTACCAGCATGTACGATGAGAATTTATTGTTTGAAAATAGTATTACTTTTGAAAAAATAAGTGCGGGCAAAATCAGGCGTTATCTTTCTTTTTCAAATATTATTCTAAACTCTCTTGATTTGATTTCTACTTTTTGGGGTGTAACAAAAGCTATTTGGCGTCTTTTTGTAATTTACCCCGATGTTGTTTTTGGTAAGGGTGCTTATGTTAGCTTCCCGGCATTATTTGCCGCTAGGCTCTTGCGTATTCCGGTAGTGATTCACGAGTCAGACACAACGCCAGGCAAGGTAAATAAATGGGCAGGCAAGTTCGCTCGTCGAATTGCAGTCTCATACCCAGAGACAGTTGAATATTTTGATAAATCCAAGGTTGCTTATACTGGTTGTCCAATCAGGAAGGAGGTTGCTGAGGCGCTAATTGCTGGCTCGCATGAGTATTTTAATTTTAACAAAGACGTGCCGTCGCTTTTTATAATCGGTGGTTCCCAGGGCTCTAGATTTATTAATGATGTTATTTTGAATACTTTGCCAGATCTAATTAAAAAATATCAAGTTGTGCATCAAGTCGGAGATAGAAATTTTGACGTGGTTGAAAAAACAAGAAAAGTTGTTATTACAGACACTGACCCCAATAAAGACAGGTATAAATCATTTGCCTATCTAAATACTGTGAATTTGAGGCGGGCGGCGGGTGTGGCTGATCTAATTATTTCGCGTGGAGGCTCAACTATTTTTGAGATTGCACTCTGGGGCAAACCATCGATTATTGTTCCGATTCCAGAAGAAACCTCTCACGATCAGAGAAGCAATGCTTACGCCTATGCTCGCACCGGCGCTGCGATTGTAATTGAAGAGAAAAATTTAGCTCCGCATGTGCTGTTATCTGAGGTGGAACGAATTCTATCAAATAAGGATGAGCAGAATAAGATGAAACAAGCCGCTGCTAGTTTTGCTCGTAAAGATTCCGCCAAACTAATTGCGGAAGAAATAATAGCCATCGCTCTCGAACACGAGAAATAAAATGGATAAAAAAGTTGTAACTAGATTTGCGCCCTCACCCACAGGCCTGCCGCATTTAGGCACAGCTATGTATGCTTTGCTTAATTATATTTATGCTCGCCAAAATGATGGCACTGTTTTAATGCGATCAGAAGATACGGATCCAGTTAGATCTAAACCCGAGTACGAGAAGGCGATAATTGATGGCCTGGCCTGGCTTGGCATAAAAGCAGATGAATTTTATAGACAAACTGACAGATTGGATCTATACAAAAAATATATTAAGCAAATGATCGATAATGGTACTGCTTATATTTCACCTGATACGAATGAAAAAGGGGAGACGCGGGATGTGGTTAGGTTTAAGAATCCTAATAAAGTCATAACTTTTCATGATTCTTCACGAGGGGATATATCAGTCGATACAACAGATTTGAAAGACTTTATTATTGCTCGGGATGTGAATTCACCTTTGTATCACCTTACTGTTGTGGTGGATGACTATGAGACTGGAGTAACGCATATAATTCGGGGTGAAGATGGCCTTGCTAATACGCCAAGGCAAATATTAATTCAGGAAGCTATCGGCGCACAAAGACCCGTGTATGCGCACTACCCATTTATTTTGTTGCCAAACCGGACCAAAATGGGCAAAAGAAATGGAGCAAAAAGTATACAAGAATACATGGAGCTCGGCTATCTGCCTGAGGCAATTGTGAATTTTGTCATTTTAATGGCCTGGCATCCTAAAGATGATCGAGAAATCTTTGGTTTAGGAGATCTGATCAAAGAATTTGAATTAGATAGGATTAGTAAGGGTGGCGCAATTATAGACGAAAAGAAACTGGACTGGCTAAATAAAGAACACATGAAAAGATTGTCAGAAGAGGATAGGAATAAATTTATAGAAGAAAGACTTGCAAAAAATGATTATGCAGAGAGAATTAATGAGAAAATTTACCCGATCATTTTTGATCGTATTTCTAGGTGGGGCGATATTGATGAAATGATTAGGGTAGGGGAGTTGGATTATTTTTCAGGGAAGCCAGATTATGAGACTACCCTACTCTTGCCAAAAGGGGAAGTTAGTAAAGATAAAATAATAAAACATCTAAATTGGGTAGTTGAGACACTGTCCGGTGCAGATAATAAAATGTTTTCTACGGCAGAAAGTGTAAAAGGCTTGGTTTTCGACTACGCAACAGAACAAGGTCGCGCGACCGTTTTGTGGCCGCTTCGAGTGGCTCTGTCTGGTAAGGACAAAAGCCCTGATCCGTTTACATTACTGTATATATTGGGTAAGGAAGAAAGTATAAAAAGAATAAATGATGCCGTGGACAAATTATCTTAAATCAAGAAAATGGGTTCTAATTTTAATCCCAATCATTTTTGCTACAAAGCTAGCGTATGCTGAGGATACCACTACCGACTTGCAAAGTAAGATTGATGAAAGGAATGCACAGATAAAACAACTAGAATCTGAAATAAATCAATACAATACTCAGGTAATTGATGTTAATAACCAAGCCAAAACTCTTCAGGGAACTATAAACAGTCTAAATTTAACAAAAAGGAAGATTAATACTGATATCAATTTAACTCAGACGAAAATCAACAAAACTAGCCTAACTATTGATCAAATCAATCAAAATATACAAAATACTAATCAGAGCATCAGCCTTAACAAGCAGGCAATAATCACAGCTCTAAAGAATACCCAATTTTTAGATGATATAAATATTGTCTCTGTTTTCTTGTCTAAAAAAAATATAAGTGATGTTTGGTCGGATTACGATGATTTATCCCAGGTTAGGGATACCGTTAGAGACAAAACCCTGGCCCTGGCTGTGTTGGAAAAGGATATGGAATTAAAGCAAGCAGATCTTCAGGGCCAAAAGAAAAACTTGCAAGGATTGAAGCAAGATCTAACTGGTAAAAAACAGGCAGTCGAGTATACAGTACAAGAGCAAAATAATTTACTGACTGAAACAAAAAATAAAGAACAAACCTATAAAAATATCATTGCAACCAAAGAGGCTCAGAAAGCTCAGTTTGAAAAAGAAGTTTACGATTTTGAGTCCCAACTTCATTTTTTAGTTGATCCAACTAGTTATCCGAGGCCTAAAAACGGTATTCTTTCTTGGCCATTAGATACTGTTTTTATAACCCAAAGGTTTGGTAAAACTGTAGGCGCAGAAAGACTTTATACTTCCGGTAGTCATAATGGGGTAGACTTTAGAGCCACAATTGGGACTAGGGTTAAGAATGTATTAGATGGCACAGTTGTGGGAACAGGGAACACAGATATTTATCCTGGTTGCTACTCTTTTGGAAAGTGGGTTTTAGTCCAGCACGATAACGGGCTTTCTACTATCTATGGGCATTTATCTGTTATAAGTGTAAATAACGGACAAAGGTTAAGTACTGGAGACTTAGTCGGTTTTAGTGGCAACACTGGTTACTCGACCGGGCCGCATCTACACATTACGGTTTATGCAACCCAAGGAGTTCGAATTGAAAAATATGTAAATAGTCGAGGTTGTAAAGAAGCAATCATCCCACTTGCGGACATAAAAGCCTATCTTGATCCACTGGCATATTTTCCGAGTCTATAGGATAATTTTATTATGAAACAAAACGAGGGTTTTATAATAAAAATTGTACTTATTGTTATCGCCCTTGTTCTTTTAAAGTACTTTTTTCACTTTGATGTTCTGGAGTATCTAAGATCTCCTCAAGCGCAAAAAATTATTCAACCTGTTTGGCATGTGATTCTTTCTTTTTACAACTGGCTCGACAATTTTGTCAGAGGTTTAGTCACAAAATCTAGCTAGTAAGGTTTATATAGGCACCCTGGGGCAGGGGACTTCCCTATTAGGGAATTAGGAAAATCATTCGATTTATTGAGTCAGAAATCATTTTGCGATGTTTGTAGTCAAATGTTGTAAAATGATTTCATCTTTTGCGTCCTAAATTTAACAGTGCAGGGTAGTTGTTCGGTTTCGTCTGTGTATCAAGCAGATACCTACCTAGTCTATTCTATAGATATAGGACGCAAAAGATATATTGTGCGACGTGTGTATCCATCCTCCCCTCTAACAATCCTATCTCTACTAATCAATAAAATTTTATTTCCCTTATTTATTCCCTGCTCCAGTATTTAGATCACGATAAAAACCCCTTGCGGGGTTTTTATCTAAGTCAGTTTACTTGTTAATAGCTAGATCCTTGGTTTGGCCGTTTTGGGCTATGGATTTACCCCAGCAAGCTCTTGAAGAATTCCAGGGGTCTGTACCCTGTCTCTCGTACAAATCTCTTGCGTAAGCAGTATTTCCTTCCAAGGTGTAGATATTAAGGTTCTCTTTCCTGGCAGTATCCAGGTGTTAAAGTTCATTAATTTGCATCACCCCCACATCCGCATTGTTTACAACACCTCGATGAATATCGCCGTCAGGATCTAGTTGTCTAAAGTGAGATTCACATTTAGCAATTTCAACCATAATCGGTATATCTTTGAAGTATTGTCTAACATACTGTTCAGTCGACATTATATTATCGATTTCATCATCTGAAATCTGTTTTATAACCGATGACTCAGTAATGTTTGTACTTGGATTTGGAAGATCAACTGGAACTTTCGGACCTGTAATTCCTGTCATGGCGGAAATTGCCATAAACAGACTAATTGCAGTGAAATTTAAAATACAAGATTATTAGTTTATAATTCTGAAGGCTTACCTTAACGGAAAAACTCAGATCTACTGAGTTGTGTATATAGTATCATGTTATAAAGTATCTGTCAATGTTAGACCAATAAAACTCATGTTTGTAAAGGCCTAAAATGTGGCCTTAATTAGGCACTAAATAACGAAAAAGAATAAACAAGAATACTTCAAATATAGCAAGTTCCCTACCCCATATTTTCTAAAGAAAGGCCAAAATGATAAGTGGCGCCAGGCTCCAATAAAATATTCGGTCGGGGCTACCAAAAAGCGCATCTATTTGCGTCCCAAAGTCATGCAAAGAATCAAAATTAACTACCGCATATGAGAATAAAACGATTAAAATTATACCAGCTAATGATAGACCCGCGATCCTTAATAGATGAGAGCTTTTGGAATATTCCGAGTCAACAATATAGCGGCTTATTATAATACACAATGGTGCAAGTAAAATTAAGAAAATGGCAATTTTATTTAGAACCTCAAGTTGGTTGCCATGAAAAAATGTGAGTCTGTCTATAAAAGGAAAGATTTTATATAGAACCAAGGCTGGGTAATAAGCCAATACAAGAGAAATCGTTGTTTTCTTGCCAAAAAACAGAGAAAAAGAAATAAAAAGCACAATAGCCACCAGCAAAAAAATCAAGTCGCCCGACAAAAAACCTGTAAACTTAGAAAGCAGCTGCATTTCCTGTAATTATAGATCAAAAAGCCAAACCAGTGAAATCCACAGAGTCTAAATACCTTCGTCTTTCAAGCTCTCAATTATTTTTTTAGCTTCCTTCGATACTTTTTTGGGTATTTGGATATTTAATTTTATAAGCAAGTCCCCCCGATGGCCCTTTTCAACTGGCACACCCCTACCTTTTACCCTGAGGATTTCTCCGATTGAAACTCCTTCTGGAATTTTGACATTAATTGTGCCGTCCAAGGTAGAGATTGTGACATCCTTGCCCAAAAGAGCGTCGGTTAATTTAACTCCTAGATCCATAACAAGGTTATTGCCTTCTTTTCTGAAAACTGGGTGTTTTTTGACATAAACTCGAACATATAAGTCCCCTGGTTGCCCACCTGAAATTGCCTCACCTGCCCCGGAGAGCCTCATCATCTCACCATTTTCTATTCCAGGTGGAATTTTTATTTTAATTTCTGTTTCTTTTTTTAAGACCCCCTTACCTGAACATGTATGACACTTCACTTTTGGAATTTTCCCACTGCCGGCACATGTGCTACAAGTTGCAGTTGTTTCGAACTGGCCAAAAAAAGTCTTTTTTACTTCTCGCAGAGTTCCTTTGCCATTACAAGTAGTACAAGTAACCGTTTCTGTGCCCGGCTCAGCACCAGATCCTGCACAAGTTTCACATTTTGTAACTTTATTTAACAAAACTGATCTCTCTGTACCAAAAATGGACTCCTCAAAAGAGAGTTCTACATCTATAGAAATATCACGACCTCTTTTGGCCTCGCGTTTGCGGGATCCTCCGCCAAATACATCAGAAAAAATATCTCCAAAATCAAATTCAAAACTATTGCCATTTGCGCCTTGAGTAAATTGAGAGAAATCAAAACCTCCGAAGCCATTAGCACCCCCGAAACCAGAGGCTCCATTAAATGTCTGGCCGTACGTATCGTATTCTGCTCTTTTTTTGTCATCCGAGAGAATAGAATATGCCTCGTTTATTTCTTTAAATCTTTCTGCATCACCTGTCTTTTTATCGGGATGGTATTTATGAGCTAAGTTTCGGAAAGCTTTTTTAATTTCTTCTTTGGGGGCCTGCTTGTCTACTCCGAGAATCTTGTAATAGTCCTTTGCCATATTTTTATTATAAGTCTTTTTGACTACGTGTGTACTTGACCGGCATTCTATTGTGTCATACGATTTTAGGTGGAGGGCTCTATGAAATTCGAACTCTGTTTGGAGTGCCGAAGGCCCGCAAATCGGCGTGTGGTTGTTCTCAATGGGCCGCGCTACCATATCGTTGGTGCGTCTTGCGACGATCATCTCGCAGAGGTGAGGGAATGTCTGCAGGCTCATCTCCGCATACCACCGCCACGTCCGAGGAAACGCGGCTTCCTCGACTGGCTCTTGTCTCTCGTCGGAGTGTCTGATTTGGAGGCCCTGGATGGGCCATCCTAACTGGACGCTCCAGAAACTCAATGATCAGGGTGAGATCATTGATAATTTCGGAAGCTTCCCCAATCCCAGGTGGACGGCTGAGTTCGCGCAAAGTCTCAATTGGGCACTAGTCACTGGATCAAGCCCAGGCGAGCCGCCGATCGGCCAGGTCTTCTCTCACCCCAACGGCATTCGAGTTCGGGTTGGCCTCCGTACTTTTTGGAGACCAAAACGAGCAACACAACTACCAAAAGCCCCGAAGTGATGAAACAAGCACTCGGGGCTTTCGAATTATTTATTATCTTCTGGTTTCTTTTCCTCGTAATCCGCGTCGCGGACATTACCATCTTGCCCGTTTGGGGGAGTTTGATTTTGCTGAGCTGTCTTACTTATTATTTCCCCTACTTTTTGCAGTTCAGTTGAAAGCGTAGTTGTTTTAGATTTAATTTCATCCAGGTCCTCCCCTTCCCTAGATTTTTTGAGATCAGCTATTTTCCCCTCAATAGATGTTTTTAGATCACCTGGAATTTTATCTCCCGCATCAGTCAATGCTTTTTCAGAAGTGTAAATAAGTTGTTCTGCAATATTTTTTGCTTCAACTAAATCTTTCTTCTTCACATCATCTTGCGCGTGAGCTTCCGCATCTTTTTGCATTTTTTCAATATCGTCCTTGGACAAGGATGAACGAGCCTCGATTCTAATTGACTGCTCTTTGTTAGTTGCCTTATCCTTGGCCTTGACCGCAAGAATTCCGTTGGCATCTACATCGAACGTTACTTCAACCTGTGGCATACCACGTGGAGCTGGAGGGATCCCATCAAGAATAAACCTACCAAGGGACTTGTTATCCCCCGCCATTGCTCTTTCACCTTGGACAATGTGAATCTCAACCGAAGTTTGATTGTCTGCTGCGGTTGAGAAAACCTGAGATCGTGAAGCTGGGATCGTAGTGTTTTTATCAATTAATTTTGTAGCAACACCGCCCATAGTTTCAATTCCAAGTGAAAGTGGAATGACATCTAGAAGAAGTACATCTTTAACATCTCCGGAAAGTATCCCACCTTGAATTGCGGCACCGAGCGCTACAACTTCATCGGGATTAATCGATTTGTTTGGTTCCTTGCCAAAAAATTCTTTAACTTTTTCCTGAATCTTTGGCATTCTAGTCTGGCCTCCAACCAAAATCACCTCATTTATTTGAGAAGTTGAGAAAGTGGATGATTCCAGTGCTCTTTTGGTTATAGACATCGCTCGGTCGATCAAATCCCCTGCTAGCTCCTCCAATTTTGCCCTACTTATTTTAATAAGCAGGTGTCTAGGACCAGAGCTGTCCGATGTAATGAAAGGGATGTTGACCTCGCTCTCCATAGCCGTAGAAAGCTCAATTTTGGCCTTCTCAGCGGCTTCATCTAGCCTTTGGAGTGCTAATGTATCCCCTCTTAGATCAATACCTGATTCCTTTTTAAACTCGTCAGCTAGGTAGTTAATAATCTTCTGGTCAATATCCTTTCCGCCCAAATGGGAGTCGCCGTCGGTGGACTTTACCTCAATAACTGAGTCCCCCACCTCCAGAATTGAAATATCAAATGTTCCACCACCGAAGTCGAAGACAGCTATTTTCTCTTCTTTCTTACCTTTATCAAAACCATAAGCAAGAGCTGCTGCGGTAGGTTCGTTTATAATTCGGAGCACATTTAGACCCGCAATCTGTCCTGCGTCTTTGGTTGCCTGTCTCTGTGAGTCATTAAAGTAAGCAGGTACAGTGATAATCGCATCCGTTACCTTTCCTCCAAGTTTTGCTTCCGCGTCTGCTTTCATTTTGGACAGAATCATTGCAGAAACTTCTTCTGGAGAATAATCCTTGTCTCCCATATGAATCAAAACTCCACCAGTTGGAGACTTCTTTACTTCAAATGGAACTATAGCTTTATCTTTCTGCACTGCCTCGTCGTCAAAGTTGTGACCGATAAATCTCTTAATCCCGAAAACAGTATTTTTTGCATTAGTAACTGCCTGTCTTTTGGCGAGTAACCCAACAAGTCTTTCACCTGTTTTAGAGACAGCGACAATGGAAGGTGTAGTTCTAGCACCTTCTGAATTTTCTAATATCTTCGGCTGTCCGGCTTCCATAACCGCGACAGCTGAGAATGTTGTACCTAAGTCTATTCCTATTGTTTTACTCATTAATGTTTAAGTTATTTGACTAAATTTGACCTCATAGTATCCTTGGCTCTGGAGGTGCTTATGGATGTTCAGTTTGATGGAAACCGCCTCTTGATGACCCCGACTGCAGATGAAGACCAGGAAACCCTGAAGAAGTTGCAGAAACGATTCGGTCGGGGACACTTTGTTCACCATGCATCTCAAGGTGAACTGGTTGAAGACAATAAGTTTGTCTTCAACCTCGTCGTCCTGAAACACGAGAAAGACTGACCGCCGAGAACCGCCAGGTGATCGGCGGTTTCTCATTATCTAAAGAGTTGGTGCACGAGGTTTAGAACCTGTAATATCGTAAATCTTTATTTTTGCAAAAGCAGGTTCAGTATAAATTTTGAAAAAGTTTGAGACGTTTTCCGAGACTTTTTTATATAAATTAAATAGAAATTCGAATACTTTACCTACAATTTGTTCTAGAACAGTAAAATCAACAAGTTTTGCCTTCAGTCTTCCCTCTCTTTCGTATACAAAAAACTTAGCTCGGACTAGTTTTCCATTTCTGTCTGTAAAAATTTTTTCAATTGTCTCGCCTCTTTGGCGTATTATTTGCATATAAATTTATTCAAAGTGACCTATCCTGACCTTAGGCGGACGTATTTCTTTGCCATTTAGTTCATAACCGAGTGATATGACATCAAGTATTTTACCCTCGTCTCTGTCACTGTCA